>DASZJN010000171.1:0-2783 GCA_035948045.1 Acidimicrobiales bacterium
CCGGTGGCCAGGGAACGCTCGAGGGTGTGCGAGTCGGGATACCCCAGTCGGCCGGTGATGATCTTCGGTGCCTCGGTAACGGCCACTACGAGCTTCCCCTGGCGCCGTCAGGGGCAGTCTTGGCGGCCTCCGCCGCTTCACTCCGTCGGGCCTGGGCCTCGGCCATGGCCGCCCGCTCCGCCGCCACCCGGGTGGGATCGGCATGCAGCCCGGTGCTGCGGCGCACCCGGACCAAGGTGCCGTGGTCGGGGATGTCCTCCGAGCGGGCCCCCGTGCGCAACTCGGCCATCAGCTCATCGAACGAGGCCGGGGACTGGGCGCCGACGAAGCGGTGGTTCACCTGCACGCACGGCGCCCGGTCGCAGTCCGCCAGGCACTCGGCCTCTTCGAGCGTGACGCTCCCGTCCACCGTGGTGCCGCCGGCGTTCACCCCCAGGGATGCCTCGGCGTGGTCCAGCAGCTCCGCCGCCCCGTTGAGCAGGCAGGCGATGTTGGTGCACACCGCCACCACATGGCGGCCCACCGGCTCGGTGTGCAACATGTCGTAGAACGAGGCGGTGCCGAGCACCTCGGCGGGGGTGACGCCGACCAGCCCGGCGATGTCGGTCATGGCCTCGGGCGTGAGCCATCCGTCCTGTTCCTGGGCCAGGTGGCAGAGGGGGATGAGCGCGGATCGGGGTTCCGGGTACAGGGAGATGACCTGTCGGGCCTGATCCAACGTGTCCGTCGACAGATGGCGGACCGACCAGGCGTCGGGGGCGCCGAGACGCCGGGGGGTCCCGATGGGGGTGCCCGCCTCCGCACTCATCGATCCACCTCCCCCATCACCGGGTCGATGGTCGAGCAGACGGCCACGGCGTCGGCCACCAGCCCGCCGCGCATCATGAGGGGAAGGCCCTGCAGATTGACGAAGCTCGGCCCCCGGATGTGCATCCGGTAGGGCTTGGGCGATCCGTCCGACACCAGATAGCAACCGAGCTCGCCCCTCGGGGACTCGACGGCGACGTAGACCTCGCCCTCGGGGACCTTGAAGCCCTCGGTGAACACCTTGAAGTGGTGAATGAGCGCCTCCATCGATTCGTCGATGCGCCCCCGCGGCGGCGGTGTCACCTTTTTGTCCTGCACCCGGTAGTCGCCGGCGGGCATCTTCTCCACGATCTGCCGGATGATCCTCACCGACTCGCGGATCTCGTTCAGTCGGATCGAGTAGCGGTCGAAATTGTCGCCGTAGGTCCCGACGATCACGTCGAACTCCACCTCGTCGTAGCGGAGGTAGGGCATGGACCGGCGGAGATCCCACGGCACTCCCGTCGACCGCAGGACCGGACCGGTGAGACTGAGCGCCAGCGCCTCCTCGGCCGACAGGGCGCCCACCGCCTCCTGCCGTTGGCGGAACACCGGCTGCCCGGTGAGCAGTTCGTCGTATTCGTCGGTCCGCGACATCACCGTGTCGCAGATGACGGTGACGTCGTCCTCCCATCCGTCGGGCAGGTCGGCGGCGGTGCCTCCCGGGCGGATGAAGTTGTGATTCATCCGGAGCCCCGTGGCCTTCTCGAAGAAGGCCAGCACCATCTCGCGCTCGCGGAACCCGTAGATCATCATGGACGTCGATCCGAGGTCCATCCCGTTGGTGGCCATCCACATGAGATGGGAGGACACCCGGTTCAGTTCGACCAGCAGCATGCGGATCCAGTCCGAGCGCGGAGGCATCTCCACCCCCAGGAGCGCTTCGACCGCCAGCGACAGCACCAACTCATTGTGGAGCGGGGCCAGGTAGTCCATGCGCGTGACGTTGGTCGATCCCTGGACGTAGGTGAGCTCCTCCGCCGTCTTCTCCATGCCGGTGTGCAAGTAGCCGATGACCGGCTTGGTCCTGAGCACCGTCTCACCGTCGAGCTCGAGCATCAGGCGGAGCACGCCGTGGGTGGAGGGGTGCTGCGGCCCCATGTTGATGATCATGGTCTCGTCGTCGGACCGCTCGATGTCGATGTTCGACGGGTCGACGGCCACACCCTCGGGGAGCCGGAGGACGGCGCCGACCTCGCGGCGCAGTTCCCCCGGATCGGTGTCCGAGCGACCCGACAGCTCCTGGACGCCCTCCGAGGTCTCCGCCCTCAGTCCCTTGGCCTCGCCCCCGGGGCCGCGGCTCAGGAACTCGTCGCCCGAGACGGGCGGATCCAGCACGGTGTCGGGATGGGGCTCCGGCGCCGCGGCACCGTCGGCCCGGGGAGTAGCCGTCACATCGCTCATCGGGGCCCGGGTGCTTCCTTGAACTGGACCGGCACGCGACCAACCCCGTAGTCCTTGCGGAGGGGATGGCCCTCCCAGTCCTCGGGCATGAGGATCCGGGTCATGTCCGGGTGGCCCTCGAAGACCACGCCGAACAGGTCGTAGGCCTCCCGCTCCATGGCCTCGACACCCGGATACTCGTCGAAGAGCGACGGGGCCACACAATCGTCCGCGGGGACCTGTACCCGTATCCGCACCCGACGGGCCTGACTGAGCGACAAGAGGTTCACCACCACTTCGAACCGCTCGGGATCGACCCCCTCGGGGAGGCGGCGGTCCGGATGGGCCAGATAGTCGACGGCACACAGGTCGGCGCACATCTCGAACCCGCTCTGGCGGTACTCCCTCACGACCGCCACGTACTGCTCGCGGGTGGGGAAGACGACCTCTTGGGGAGGTCGGCCGGGTACCCGTGAGGAGCCTCCGCCCGCCTCGCTCACGTCCCGGGGCCCGTCGGCCACCTCGGCCCCGCCGGCCACGGTCACAACGGCTCA
>DASZJN010000172.1:0-1555 GCA_035948045.1 Acidimicrobiales bacterium
GGCGGCGAACCTGGCCGCCAAGTTCGTGTGCGACGAGGCGATGCAGATCCACGGTGGCTACGGCTATAGCCGTGAGTACCCGCTCGAGCGCGCCTACCGGGACATCCGTGGTCTGTGTTTCGGCGCCGGAACGGTGGAGGCTCAGCGCAACTTCATCGGGCTCCGGGTCTCCGCGGGCGGCCGCACCGGTTCACCGGGGTGGCGTGATCCGCTCAACGACGCCGGGTAAGGTCCCGGTTGGTGGGAGTGGCGCAGTCGTCGGACGGTGAGTCCAACCCGCGCGCGGCCGTCCGGGCGTGTGACGCCACCAAGCACTACGGCACCAGTGCGGCCACCGTGACGGCACTCGACTCGGTCTCGGTGGATTTCGAATCGGGGCGCTTCAGTACCATCATGGGGCCGTCGGGGTCGGGGAAGTCGACGCTGCTGCACTGCCTTTCCGGCCTCGATACGTTGGACTCGGGGCGCGTCCACATCGGCGCCACCGACCTGTCCTGTCTGAGCGAACGCGAACTCACCGAGTTGCGGCGCACCCAGGTCGGTTTCGTCTTCCAGGGGTTCAATCTGCTGGCCACGTTGTCGGCCCGGGAGAACATCGAGCTGCCGGCGGCCCTGACCGGCAACCGACCGGACCCGGCGTGGATCGAGCACCTGGCCGGCCTGCTCGGCATCGCCGACCGGTTGCACCACCGGCCGGCCCAGCTTTCCGGTGGCCAGCAGCAGCGGGTGGCCGTGGCCCGGGCCCTGGTCAACCACCCGACCATCATCTTCGCCGACGAGCCCACGGGGAATCTGGACACGAAGGCCGGCGCCGCGCTTCTCGAGCTGCTGGCCCGCATCGTGGCCGAGGAGGGCCAGTCGGTGATCATGGTCACGCACGATCCGGCGGCGGCCAGCTACGGCCACCGCGTGGTGTTCCTCCTCGACGGCCGGGTGGTCGACGATCTCATCGACCCCACGACCGACACCGTGGCCCATCAGCTCGCTCTCCTGGAGGGCTGACTCGTGTGGCGCGTGGTGTTCCGGAGTCATCAGCGCCATCCGTTGCGGCTGGTGCTGGTGTGCCTGGCCATCTCCGTCGGCGTGGCCTTCCTGGCCGGCACCTTCATCCTCACCGACACTGACCACCAATCCGTCTCGGCCACCTCCGAGCAGGCCTACGGCCACGTCTCGGTGGCGGTGCAGGGTCACCGCTCCTCTTCCAACTTGCCCGGCCTGGCGGGATTCGTCCCCGTGCCCGAGAGCGTGCTGGCCACCGTGCGCGGCGTGCCCGGCGTGGCCCATTCCCAAGGCGAGGTCGACGGGTACGCCCAACTGGTCGGGGCCGGCGGCACGCTGATCGGCGGCAACTCGTCGACGGCCAAGGGGATCTCGGTGGGTCCGGTACCGAACCTCCGCCCCTTCGTGCTCGACACCGGGCGGCTGCCCTCGTCGCCGGCCGAGGTCGTGGTCGACGCGCACACCTTCGCGTCGCAGGGGTGGCATCTGGGCCAATCGGTACGGGTGGCCACCTCGCAACCCACCCGGCGCTTCACGGTGGTGGGGACCGTCACCT
>DASZJN010000173.1:0-1564 GCA_035948045.1 Acidimicrobiales bacterium
CGCCGAGCTCGAACTGGGCACGGAGTGGAGGGACGCCAACGGGGTCCGCCACGAGCTGAACTACGTCGAGGACACCGGCGAGCTCTACGTGCTGCGTGAGCCGTGGCCCCACGAGGTGGGCGACCCGTTCGGCGGGGTCCATTTCTCCATCTCCCCCGGGTCCGAGCACACGATGACGGTCCACGTCATCGCCCACATCGACACCGTCGACCAGGTGCACAAGATCCTCGACGGCTGGCAGGACGTCATGCTCTACGGCTCCGGCGAGCACGGGTCCGCTGCGGAGTGGCTGGGAAAGCGGCTCCAGGCGGCCGGGGTGGCGGTGGGCCCGCCGGGGGATTCCCTCTCGACGGCCGACCCCGACCCGATCGATCCCTAGGTCGGCGGGTCGAGCTCCAGCATCTTGGCCAGCAGCTGGGTGGCGATGTTGTTGGTCGCCATGTCGGCGTCCTGCGCCATGTCCTCCCGGCCGAACACGAGGTTGGAGAGCCGGTACATGACGACGGCGAAGCGGAAGCCCGAGAAGATCTCGTAGAAGAAGATGTCCCGCATGGGGCGACCCATCATCTCGGAGTACCGCTCGATGGTGTCCTCGTGCGAGCCGAAGCCGGCGGGCCGGGGTACGCCCAGGCCCTCCGAGAACTGGCGGTCGAAATAGAGGAACCAGCCCAGGTCCATCTCGGGCTGGGCCAGGGAGGCCATCTCCCAGTCGATCACGGCCGCGCAGCGGAAGTCGTCCCAGATCATGTTGCCGATGCGGCTGTCGCCCCAGCTGATGACGACGTCGCCCTCCTCGGGGGGCTGGTGCTCCACCAGCCACTGCCAGGTCGACTCGATCACCGGCACCGCGAGCCCACCGGTCGCCCAGTCGAGGAAGTCGCGGTAGTAGGACAGCTGCTGCTGCAGCCCCGGTCGCCCCCGGGCGGGGTTGCTCAGCCACTCGAGTCCGACGGCCCGCCAATCCGTGTGGTGCACCGAGGCCAGGGCGTCGATCCCGCTCCACCACATCCGCTCCTGCTGCTCGGGCGTGGCCTCCAGGACCCAGCCCTCCATCGTGTAGGGGATGTTGTCGGGAGGGACCAGCCCGTCGACGTGGTCCATGGTGAAGAAGGGCACGCCGAGATACTGGGGGTCCTCCTCGTACCAGCCCAGGCGGGGGAGGGGCACCGACGTCCCCCCGTCGGCCAGGGCGCGCATGACCCGGTACTGCGTGGAGAACTCGGCGTCCAAGAACAGCAGGTGCTTGGTCGGCGCCACCCGGACCACCAGGCGACGCTCGTCCCCACCCGCCGAACGGGTACGGCACAGGATCGTCTCGTTGGAGAATCCGTTGGCCCCGGGTGACTGGACGTCGAATACCTCGGGCGCGGAACCGTCGGCGGACTTGGTGGCCAGCCAGCGCTGCAGGACGACGGCCACCTCTCCCGGGTCGCGCTGGCTGATGTCGGGCACGAGGCGGCACTCTACCGACGGAGCCGGCCGGGGGCAGGGAGGGCGGGCGGCGGGCCGGGTGGCGATAGCGTCCCTGGGTGGTGCTGATCATCATCGACCTCACCGAATCGCG
>DASZJN010000174.1:0-15467 GCA_035948045.1 Acidimicrobiales bacterium
GACCGAGACGACGGCGGAGCCGGAGGCCACCACGGGCACGAAGTCAGTGGTCGCGGTGCGGCCCGGGCCCGCTCTGGTGGGCCGGCGCTTCAGTGCCGTTCCCTTGGTGATCGTCGGCCGGCCCCAGGTCGTGGCGGTCGACGACGTGAGGCTGAACTCGAGGACACCGTCGGCGGGCACGCTCACCGAACTGATTTCGACGTTCGCAGTGCCCTGGGCCCCGAAGGTGGCGGCGAGCCCGCTCTGGCGTTCGAGCGCACCGGCGTCGACGCACACCGCAGAGGGGCGGCAGGCGCTGCCTGGGATGGAGCCCGAGGTGGCGCTGCTTCCAGACTGGTCGCCGGGGGCGGCTGGGGCCGATCCGCCGGCCTCGGGGCCCGGCCGGGGCAGCCCGGAGGGGGACTTGGCGGCGGGGCTGGGGGGTGAGAGGGGCGAAGCCACCGTGTGCCTGGGCTGGGAGGGCGTCGCGATCAAAAGTGCGACGGCGAGGACGACGACCAGTGCGGCCGCGCCGGCGACCCCCTCAGCCCGGCGACGGTGCCGCCGTTGGAGACGCTCGGCCCGATGGCCGACCTCGGTCCTGAAGTGGTCCATGGACGCCGACGGCGAGGGTGCTTCGACGCTAGGCATCGGCGATCTCCTCCAGGTCCTCGTCCTTGAGCTCTCGCCGGAGGGCGGCCAGTCCGCGCGAGGCGTGTTGCTTGACCGACCCGGTCGAGCAGCCCAGGGCGGCGGCGATCTCACGTTCGTTCATGTCGAGGAAATAGCGCATTGCGACCACCTCCCGTTGCCGTTTGGGCAACTTGACGAGGGCCTGTCGCAGGGCGAAGTCGTCCTCCGTCCGGTGGCTGGGCCCACCGGTACGAGCGCTGTTGTCGTGGCGCCGCCGCCGCTGGGCCCGCCGCCAGAGGTCGATGGCCCGGTGCACGGCGACCGTGACCACCCACCCGTCGGGGACGGGATCGAGCTTGTCCCACTCACGAAGGGCACGCGCCATGGTGTCCATGGCCACATCCTCGGCATCCTCTCGGCTCCTCAAGATCTGGAAACTGGCCCGGTAGGCGCGCAGGAACAGGCGCTCGAAGGCTTCGTCGAACCCTTGTGCCGGAGTCGTCTCCGCCTCGGGTGCGTCCGTGGCTTCGGGCGCCTCAGAGATCACGTTTCATCGCCCTACATACGAACGGCGTGCCCGCCGCGTTGACAGCCGGCCTGGGTTCTTCTGGAGGGCGTGGCGGATCCCGGCGGGCATGGGGGACTCCTCTTGTCGGACCGGCGGTCACAGCCTCCCACCGGCAGCTTCCCACCGGCTCCCGCGCCGGCCGGCGTCCCAGTCGGTAACATCACACTCCGATGGCGGCCCTGCCATCGCGGGCAATGGCGCCCGACCACAGATCCGGGGGGATTGTCCGTGCCTGGTCGACGACGGGGGACGTTGCTGGCGGCCCTGGCGGTCACTGTGGCTGTGATGAGCGCCTCTACGGCCGGCACCGGCTGGGCGGGTGGGCCGTCGGTGTCGGGCACCCCGGGTCGGGCCGGCTTCGCCGGTCACGGTTCCATCGGTCAGGCCTACGTGCTCGGGGCGCCCCCCGGGGTGAACCTGGTGCTGGTCAACGCGGACGGGGCCCGGGTCGGTGGCGGAACGGTCGATCGCCTGGGCAGCCTGATCGTGCGCGGCGTCCCCGCCGGGCCGGGGTACTCCTTCCGTTCGACCGGTGCTCCGCATCCGTCTGCCACCGCCCCCTTCCGTGTCCTCTCGCCCGGCGACATCCCGTCCGCGTCGTTCTATTCCGGCCAGCACCTGAGCATCGGTCTCAACTACCTCACCATGCGGGACGGGGTGAAGCTGTCGGCCACCGTGCGCCTTCCTCCCGGCAAGACGCTGGCCGACGGCCCCTTCCCCACGGTGATCGAGGAATCGGGCTACGCCATCGCCGCCCCCCACAGCCTCATCGACGCCGAGCTCCACACCAACGGTGCGTCCACCTCCGACCCCCTGGTCCCGGACACGGCCACCGTCGTCGGGTCGCTGATCGCGCCGTTGATGGGGTATGCACCCGTGAGTCTGCAGATGCGGGGGACCGGGTGCTCGGGAGGCGCGTTCGACCTGTTCGGGCTGCCCACCACCTACGACGGCTATGACGCCGTCCAGATCGCCGCCTCGCAGCCGTGGGTGGCCCATCACAAGGTGGGCATGGTCGGGATCTCCTTCTCGGGCATCTCCCAGATGTTCGTGGCCGGCACGCGGCCGCCGGGGTTGGCCGCTATCGCCCCCATGAGCCTCACCGACGATCTCTACTCGACCGGGTTCCCCGGCGGCATGTACAACAGCGGGTTCGCCGGCACCTGGATCGCCCAACGCATCGCCGACGCGCAACCCGCTCCGGAAGGTGGCCAGCTGTGGGCCCGGACCCTGATCCAGCAGGGTGACCGGCAGTGCCTGGCCCAACAGGCCCTCCACCTCCAGGCCCAGAACGTCAACGCCCTCCTGCAGGAGGCCAGCCACCGGTTGCCGTCGCTCTACGACCAACGGTCGCCGTCGACCTGGGCCAAGCGGGCCGAGGTCCCGGTGTTCGTGTCCGGGGCGTTCCAGGACGAGCAGACCGGGGGGCAGTGGCCCGCCATCGTGGGCAACCTGGCCCACGACCCGAAGGTGTGGGTCACCGTGGTCAACGGCACCCACATCGACTCCCTGGGGCCCGGCACCATCTCCCGCTGGCTCGAGTTCCTCGACCTCTACGTCGCCGACCAGGTCCCCTCCGCCCCTCCCATCCTGCCCATGTTGACCAGTCAGCTGTACCAGACGGTGGCCAATGCCCCCTCGGGCCCCGTCCCAGCCATCCGGTTCACCAACGCGCCGAGTGTGGCGGCGGCCCGCGCCGGCTTCGAGCAGCAGCCCCGGGTGCGGGTCCTGTTCGACAACGGAGGCGGCAGCGCCGGGCCTGGGGCCATGCAACCCGTCTGGAGCCTCGACTTTCCCGCCTGGCCCCCGCCCAAGGCCAAGGCCACCACTTGGCAACTCGGCCCCGGCGGCACGCTGCGCAGCTCGTCGACCGGGTCGGCCACGGTGTCCTTCCGGCCCGACCCGGCGGCCCGCCCGGTCACCAGCCTTCCATCGCAGGGGAATCCATGGGCAGCGCTCCCGCCCTACCAGTGGGCCCCCGTCGCCGGCTCCGACGGTCTGGGGTTCACCTCGCCGCCCCTGGCCCGCGACCTGGTGGTGGTGGGACCCGGCAGTCTCAATCTGTGGGTCAAGAGCACGGCCCCGGACACCGATCTCCAGGCCACGGTGTCGGAGGTCCGGCCGGACGGGAGTGAGCTCTTCGTGCAGACCGGACAGCTGCGGGCCAGCGACCGGGCCCTCGACCCCGAGGCGAGCACGGCGACCCACCCCGTCCCCACCTACTCGGCCGCCACGGCCCGACCCTTGCCGGCGGGTCGCTTCACCGAAGTGCGGATACCCCTCTTCCCGTTCGGCTACGCCTTCCGGGCCGGGTCACAGATCCGGGTGACCGTCACCGCCCCGGGAGGGGACCGGCCGGTGTGGACGCTCGACACCTACCCGACGGGCGGCGCCGTCACCGACACGGTGGCACTGGGGCCGTCCCGCTCGGCCCTGGTCCTCCCGGTCGTCGCCGGCGTCAGCCCGCCCGACCCCCAGCCGGCCTGTCCATCGCTGCGGGGACAACCGTGCCGGGCCTACGTGGCCGCGGCCAACGGCGGCTGAGAGGAAGGGCATGCCCACACCGAACTGGGCCCCTGCTTCGGTGGGGTCGGCCTACCGGCACCGCCCCACCGGGGCGGGCGAACTGGGGTCGGGCCTGGCGTGGGAGCGACTGCTGGCCTCTTTGGCCCGCGCCGGGTCGGTGCTGCAGTCCGAACGCGCCCCCCGGGAGGACGTGGACCAGGCGGCCGGCTACCGCCACCTCCTGGTCCTGTTGGCCCTGGGCATCGACGAAGGACTGCGGGACTCCGACCCCTACCGGCCGAACTTCAACCCGGCCAACGTGGACAACGTCCTCAAGTGGGGCATGGACTGCCCCGACGCCGCCTACTGCGGTGCGGCCATCCGCGGTGATGCCACCTACGTGGTGCGCGGAAGGCGCAACTCCGTCCGCTATCTGGGCTTCCAGGTCATGGGGGGCATGACCAACACCGGGAATGTGGTGGCCGACGACCTCGACGTGGACGAAGACGGCCGCTTCGAGCTGGTGCTGTCGGCCACCGAGCAACCGGGTAACTGGATGCCGCTCGCCGAGGGCAGCTCGTCGCTGGTGGTGCGCCAGTTCTTCTATGACTGGACCAACGAGGAGGCGGCCGAACTGTCCATCGAGTGCATCGGTCGCCCACCGACCGGTACCGAGGACCGACCCGAGCCGCTGTCGGCGGCAGGGGTGGGGGGCCAGCTGGAGGCCCTCGGCGACTTCGTCGAGGCCAGCATCGACTTCTGGCTGGACGTGGAAGAAGGCGGCCGGGCCCAGGGCGTCAACTGCTTCCGGCCCCCGGCCGCCCTCACCGGGATGGGGGCGGCGGCCGAGAACGTGAGCACCTGGGGGTCGTGGAGCCTGGCCGACGACGAGGCGCTGCTCATCGAGGTGGTCCCCCCCGAAGCCGTGTACTGGAGCGTCTCCCTGGGGAACTTCTGGTGGGAGACGATCGACTACGCCAACCGCCAGTCGAGCCTCAACGGGCACCAGGCCGTGCTCGACAGCGACGGTGTGTTCCGGGCCGTGGTGGCCCATTCCGACCCGGGCATCGCCAACTGGCTCGACACCGGCGGCAACCACCACGGAGCGGCCATCTTCCGATGGCTGCGGGCCGAGAGCGCCCCGGTGCCCGATGTCCGGGTGGTCCCGTCCGCCGAGCTGGGATCGGTGCTGCGGCCCGATGTGGCCAGGGTGGGTGCGGAAGAGCGACGGCGGGTCATCGATGGCCGACGGGCCGCCGTGCAACGGCGCTTCCCGCGCTGAGGGCGAGGTCGGCAATGGATCTGGGCCTGCAGGATGCAACAGCCGTTGTCACCGGGGGCTCGAAGGGGATGGGCCGGGCCATCGCCGAGCGCCTGGCCGTCGAGGGGGCACGGGTGGCCATCCTGGCCCGGGGCCGGGAGGCGATCGACGAGACGGTGACCGCCCTGCACAACGCCGGCAGCGCCGGATCGCTGGGGCTCGCCGTCGACGTCACCGACGGGCGCCAGGTCGAGGGGGCCTTTGCCGACCTGGGCCGGCGATGGGGCTCGCTCAACGTGCTGGTCAATACGCTGGGCCCGGGTGCGGGGCGCTTCGAGCAGTTGGCGGACGAGGACTGGGACGCCACCTTCGACCTCGGGGTGATGGCGGCGGTCCGCTGCGTGCGGGCCGCCCTGCCCCTGCTGCGCACGGCGCCGTGGGCCCGGATCGTGAACGTCTCCGCCCACTCGACCCAGCGGCAGAGCCCGATGCTGGTGGCCTACACCGCGGCCAAGGCCGCCCTCACCAGCGTGTCGAAGAACCTGTCCAAGTCATTGGCGCCCGAGGGGATCCTGGTCAATACCGTGAGCCCGGGATCGATCGTCACCGCCAGCTTCAGCGAGGGCCTCCGGTCCGCCTTCGAGGAGGAGGGGCTCGACGCCACCGACCCCTACGACGTCATGACGTGGATCGACGGGCACTTCCACCAGCCGGCCGACCTGGGCCGGGCCGGGCTCCCCGACGAGGTGGCATCGATCACCGCCTACCTGGCCTCCCACACCAACGGGTACGTGACCGGGGCCGACGTCAACGTCGACGGCGGCTCGGACTTCGTCTGATGCTCGACGCCCGGGCCCTCGTCGACGCCGCCACCGCGCAGACCGGCCTGGCCGAGTTCGGGGCCCCAGGGTGGCGGGAGGGATTGGACCGTCTGATCGACTCGCTCAACGGCGAGGCGGGCCTGACCGCGCTGGGCGAGGAGATCCTGGGAGGCCGCATGCGCATGCTGCTCGCCAACCGCCTCCGCATCGTCGATGTGCTCGGCGCCAGTCCCGAGATCGCGGACGAGGAGATCGAGGGCCCACTGTTCATCATCGGCCTGCCCCGGACCGGGACCACCGCCCTGAGCAACCTGGTGGCGGCCGACCCCCAGATCCGCTCGGTACGGCTGTGGGAGTCCTCCGACCCGGTACCGCCCCCCGAGACCGCCACCGAAACGACCGACCCGCGCATCGACGCCGCCCGGGCCGGGCTCGAGGCCATGTACGAGATGTTCCCGAAGATGCGGTCCCTGCACTTCCAGACGGCCACCGGGCCCACCGAGTGCCAGGACCTGCTGGGCATGGAATTCCGGACCGAGCACTTCGGGGGGATGGCCCGGGTCCCGACCTACTCGCAGTGGGTCGTCGACTGTGACATGTCCGGTGCCTACGCCTTCCACCGGCGAGCGCTCCAGCTGCTCCAGTGGCACTGCCCGCCCCGGTTGTGGCACCTGAAGACGCCGGTGCACATGCTGGCGCTCGACGACCTCCGCGCCTCGTACCCCGGGGCCCGGTTCCTCTGGACCCACCGCGATCCCGCCGCCGTGCTCGGATCGGTGTGCAGCCTCATCGCCTACACGCGCAGCTGGTGCAGCGACCGCAACGACGCCGACGAGCTGGGCCGCCAACAGGTGGAACTGTGGGCCGAGGCGATCGGGCGGGCCCTCGACTTCCGCGATCGGATCGGTGAGCGGTGGTTCGCCGACGTCGAATTCGAGGCGCTGCAATCCGACCCGGTGGCCGCGGTGGCATCCGCCTACGAGCGGCTCGGGATCGAGCTGGGTGCGGGACGTGCCCCGGTGGCGGACTGGGCGGTGGCCCATCCCCCGAAGGAGCACGGGGTCCACGACTTCGCCCTGGCCGAGTTCGGCCTCGATGCTGCGTCGGTGCGGGACCACTTCGCCGACTACCTGGAGCGCTTCCCTCTCGCCGGCTGACGCCCGACCGACGCCCGGCCGACCGGACGAGGCGTCAGCCCCGGTGCGCCCCGAGTGAGGCCAGCACCTGGGCGGCGGCGGCCTCCCCGGAGCGGATGGCGCCCTCCATGTAGCCGGGCCACTCCGGGGAGTAGTCGGCTCCGGCAAAGCGGATGTTGTCGACCGGGCCGCTGACGGCTGCACCCATCGAGGTGAGGACACCGGGCGGGTTGAACGAGCCGTAGGCGCCGCCCGAATAGGGCTCGCGGGCCCAGACCATGTCCACATAGTGGGTGGGTCGGGCCGCGGCCGGGCCGAAGTAGCGGGCCAGGCTGGCCAGGACGGCAGCCCGCCGCTGGCCGTCGGACAGCCCGAACAGCGATCGTCCCTGGTTGCCCTCGGCGAAGCCGACCAGGACCCCGGCGCCCCCCGACGGTGGGGAGTTGTCGTAGACGATCTCGATGGGCCCCGTGTCGGAGGTCACCGTCCCGCTCAGCCCCTGCTGCCGCCAGAACGGTGTGTCGTAGACGGCCTGGATCTTCACGGTGGCGCCGCTCGGCTGGCGCTGCAGGAACTGGGCGTGGTCGGGCGGGAGGCCCGGATCGAACCGGATGGCCGCGGTCACCGACTTGGGCGCGGTGATGATGACCTGGCGGGCGCGGAAGGCCTGGCCCGTCGTGTGCACGGTGGCCGTCCGGCCCCGATCGACGGCGACCACCGGCGACGACAGCTGCACCGGGTGGGCCAGGCGTCGGGCCAGGCCCTTGGACAGCTGCTGGGGACCGCCCACGAAACGGGTGCTCTGCGCCGACCCGATGATGGTGTTGAAGTCGCCGCCCACGCCGGTGATCTCGGCCAGCAGGTCCAGGAGCGATACCTGGGATGCCTCCTCGCCGTAGTCGCCGCGGATGGACAGCCCGGCCAGGAAGGTCGCCTCCGGGCTGTCGTTCTGGCCGGCGATCCAGCTCCCGATGGTCTGGGCGTCGTAGGGAACGGCCTGCGTCGCCTGCCACGGGGCGGCGGCCGGCACCCCGGCTGCCATCTGGTTGAGCGAGGCGATGGTCTGTGCCAGCTGGGCCAGTGCCGTCGGGCTGGTCGGCGGGATGTCCCCGCTGTAGCGCTGCAGCTGACCGCTCCGGTAGTAGAGGTTGCTCCCCGTGGCGTAGGTGGGGAAGAGTCCGACCCCGAGCTCGTGGGCCAGGGCCTGCACCCGGGTCTGACCCGGGCCTGTCCACTCGCCGCCGAGCTCCACCACCACCCCTGGGGCCACGGCGACGTCGTAGTTGCGGCCGCCGACCCGGCGGCGCGCCTCGAGCACCAGGACCGAGCGACCGGCCTTCTCGAGGGCGGTGGCGGCGGTGAGCCCGGACAGCCCGGCGCCGACCACGATGACGTCGTAGTCGGAGCCACCGGCCGGCGTGGCCCCCGCAGCCGAGCCATCCTCGCCTCCGGTCGGGGCCACGGCCAGGCCCGCCGTGACCGCACCGGCCACTGCTGCACCGGCGAGCAGCCCGCGGCGGCTGAAGCGCTCACCGTTCCGAGTGGTGGCGCCGGCACCAGCGGCTTCCGCCGACAGTGATCCGGTCATGCATGCAAAGTTGGTCATCCGGGCATGCTCCCAGCCCTGGAGGGAAAGCACTGAGATGCCAAGCGACCGCACGTGTCTTGGGCGATCGGGGATGCCCAAAAGCGCGGCTAGACGGCAGCACCAATCGCTGGCATCGTGCCAATCTGCTCCGTGAGCTTGATGTAGTCGAGGTATGTGTCTTTGCGAGTTACGAGGCCGTTTGCAACGGCGATCACGTCCACTCCGTCACACACGAATGGCGATCCGTCGAAGGTCCCCGACATGTCGTACTCGAACACGATGTGATCGTCGGCCACGTAAAGCCTCTTCGGCTCAAACTTGAGATCTGGCACAAGTCTGAGCAGCACAACGACCAGTTCCCTGATGGCATCTCTTCCGGTCGCCGCCTGCGCAGCTCCGTGCATGTGAAACACCGAATCTGCAGAGTGCAGGGAGATGATGAGGTCAGGGTCCAACTCGACCCATGCTCCGTGATACGCCATCGCCAGTTCTTCGGTAGTGATCATCGAATCACCCTTCGTTGCGCCCACCTACAAGGCACCGTAACACGCAGCCGTGAGTCTCATTTTGGACATGGGATTGGAGCGTCCCGGATGTGACCGAGCTCAGGGGATCAACCGAACCCTGCCTGATTGGCGAACATTGATGTCGATCAGGAGGTGTAGCTGCTGTGAGCAGGAAACCGCCCGCCTTCGACCGGGACGAAATCGGTGAACATCTACCGGTAGGGCCGCGGACTCAGGCCCAACCCAGCTCCTCGAGCCGGCGGTCGTCGATCCCGAAGTGGTGGCCGATCTCGTGGATCACCGTCTTGCGGACCAGCTCCACCACTTCCTGCGAGGTCTGGCAACTGGCGCAGATCGTGGCCATGAAGATGGTGATCCGGTCGGGCATGGACGCGGAGTAGTTGGCGCGTCTGGTCAGTGGCACTCCCTCGTACAGACCCAGGAGCTCGCCCGGTGGGCTGAGCTCATCCACCACCACGGCGACGTTCTCCATTTCGGCGCGGAGGCCCTCGGGTATCCCGTCGATGGCGCTGGTCACCAACTCCTCGAACTGCTCGACCGGCATGGTGACCACATCCCATCATGGCAAGAATGGCAACCCCTCAGCGGTCGTCGACGGGACCGGACGGGTGGAGGGGGTCCATGTGGAACGTGAACATGAGCTGAGGATCGATCCGTGCGTAGACGGGTCCGGAGTCGAGAAATGATTCCCATTCAGCTCCGTATCGGGGCACGTACACCTCCAGGAGGGTCCGGCGGAAGCCGTTCTGCTCGCCGCTCTGCACGTCGACGGGAACGGCCGTTCCGTGGACGGTGACCGCGAGGTGCTCACCCGGAAGGTGGGTGGCACTGACCTGCGGGCGGTGCCGAATGTGCCGGAACCTCACCGAGTCCGGCGACGAACCGAAGTAGAACGCGCCACGGTAGAAGATGCCATCGACCGGCCCGATCAACGGTCGGCCGTCCGCCGTGACCGTGGCCAGGGCCAGGAGGGACATCCCCGTCAGGCGGCCGCTCACCTCCGATGCGGTCAGCCGCCGCTCGGGCGTGAGGATGCTCCGCAGGTGGCTGCCGGCAACCGCCGCGCTGCGAACGAGGAGATCCTGGAGGGACACCAGATCTGCTGACGTCTCGTGCACGAACGCAAGTGTGCCGGTCCCTGGGCTGGCGCGCTCCGGGCGCGGTTGGGTCTACCCCGCCAGCAGGGCTGGGGCCAGCTGCCGGTAGGCGTCGATGGGGAAGCCGTCGGAGCGGTCGGCCACCACCTGCACGCACACGTGGTCGGCCCCGGCGTCATGAAAGGCCCGCACCCGCTCGGCGATGGCGGCGGTGTCGCCCCAGGCCACCACGGCATCGACCAGCTTGTCGGTGCCGCCCCCCTCGAGGTCGTCGCCGAACCCCAGCGTGGCCAGGTTGTTGGCATAGTTGGCCAGCCCGAGGTACCCGGTGGTGTACCGCCGCGCCCTGGCCCGGGCCACCACCGGATCGGGCTCGAGCACCACGGCCAGCTCCGGGGCCAAGAGGGGGCCGGGGCCCAGGAGGTCGCGGGCCCGCGCGATGTGCTCGACCGGCACGAAGTAGGGATGGGCCCCCGCCGCCCGCTCGGCCGCCAGCGTGAGCATGCGGGGCCCGAGGGCGGCCAGCACCCGTCGATCGGCTGCCACCGTGGGCCCGAGGTCATCGAGCGCGTCGAGATACCGGACCATCCGGGAGTAGGGGCGGGCGTACGGCGTGCCGAGCTGTTCGACGATCGGGGCGTGGCTGGCTCCGAGGCCCAAGAGGAACCGCCCGGGATGGGTGGCCTCGAGTCCGGCCGCCCCTTCCGCTGCCTGCGCCGGGGTGGCGTGCCAGATGGACAGGATCCCGCTGGCCACGGGCACTTGCTCGGTGCCGGCCAGGAGGCGACCGAACCGGTCGGGGAAACCGGGCTCCAGGCCACCGGAGCTCCATAGCGCCCGGTAGCCGAGCGATTCCATTTCGGTCGCGGCCGCTCCGGGACTACCGTCGGCGCCGCGCCAGGTGCCGCTCCACCAGACGCCCACGCGGCCGAGTTCCATCGGACGCCAGGCTAGCTACCGGCGGAACGTCCCGTCCCGGGTCTGGGCGGTGTCCGAGATCGCCAAATGGCGCATCGTGAGCGACTGGGGGCGCGGTGGGCGGCGTCCGGGGCCGCGAGCCTCAGGCCTCGATGGCCGCGGCGGCCAAGGCCCGCATCTCCGGGGGCACGAAATTGTTCTCGGTGGTTGTCTCGGCCTCGGTGAGCTCCACCATCCGCTGGGCCACCTCGGCCGGGTCCATCTGCCCGCTGGTGACCATCTCGCCGACCGAACGGAACAGACCGGTGGCCGAGGCATTGATCGAGGCATCGCCGAACCACTCCCACATGGAGTCGGCCATACGGTCGTTGAAACCGGTCTGGTAGGGGCCGGGGTTCAGCAGCGTGACGTCGATGCCGAGCGGGGCGAGCTCACCCCGCATGGCCTTGCCCATCGCCTCGAGGGCGTGCTTGGTCATTGCGTAGGGTCCGAAGGTGGGGGCCGAGAGCACCCCGGCGATCGACGACATGATGATCACCCGCCCGCGGCCCCTGGTCACCATGCCCTTGAGCACGTGCTGAGTGACGGCGAGCGTGCCGAACACGTTGACGTCGAACAGGCGCCGAACCCGCTCGATAGGGACATCGGCCATTGGGCCGGTCTGACCCGCCCCGGCGTTGTTGATGAGCACGTCGATGTCCCAGGCGGCGACCTTGACGACGTCGTCGCTGGTGATGTCGACCCGCTCGACCGTCAACTGCGGCGCCTCGGCCCGGAGCGAGTCGGCCTGCTCGTCGGTCTCGGTGGTGGCGATCACCTGGTGACCGCGCTCGGCCAGGGCCAGGCTGGCCAACCTGCCGAACCCACTTCCGGCGCCGGTGATCATCACGGTTTTGGCCATGGCCGCCACGATAGGGGATGGGATACGGAAAGCGAATCCCTACTTCGGTTGGAGGGCTGCCCTCCAGGGTGAGAGATCGAGCCTCGGATACCGGAGGGCCGTGCCCTCCACCAGAGCCTCGGTCCAGATCGGGTGGCCCGGCGGCGGGAAGCCGAACAGCTCCAGCTCCCGAGGAGTCGACCGCTCCGCGAACGTGGTCCACTCCGGATCAGTGGACTGGGACTGCGCCTGGCTGTAGCCGATCCAGTCCTGCCCGGCGCCCTTGAACGCCACGGCCAGAAGGAAGCGGGCCCGATCCGTACCCCTGAAGGGACCGCCCCGGTGGAACACGTCCGATCGGTAGGCGAGATACGAACCGCGCACACCGGTGGCGCTGCGCTCGGCCGCGTACAGCTCCGGTTCGTGGTCGGGCATCACCACCGGCGTCATCGCCGACACGTGGGCCGAGTCCTGCACCGAGGTCACCCGGGTGGGTTTGTCGGCTTCGGTCACATCGGAGAGGTAGAGAAACCCCTCCAGGTTCCACCACGGCGCCTGGCTGCCGGCCGGGAGCCACGAGTGGTTCCGGTCGATGTGCATCGGCTGCTCGTAGTTGGTCAGGCCCGAGTACGCCGCGGTGGCGTGGCTCTGGTAGAGCCGGATGTCCTCGGTGCCCAGGGCCCGCTCGGCGAAGTCGACGATGGAGGGGTGCACGCAGAGTCGATTGAGCGAGCCCGAGCCCGGAAACGGGAAGGCCGAGTTCCAACGGTGCTGTTCCCCGCGGAAGCCGGGTCCCTCCTCGGGCCAGATGAACTGCTCCTGCTGGTCGGGCCTGGAGCCCAGCCACTTCTGGGCGGCTCCCTCGGGATCCGAGTGGTATTCCTCGGAGGTCGGGAACAGCAGGTGGAGATCGTCGAGGACCTGGTCGATCTCCTCGGTGCCCACCAGGCCGTCGAGGAGAACCCAGCCGTGCTCCTGCCAGGTGTCGACCTCGGCGTCGGTGGCACGTCGTGGAGTCAAGGGACCGTCCTCCTGGGTTCGCCCGATCGGGTGGAACCGATCTGCCCACAGGATACGTCGCCACGGATCCGGTGGGTCCGCTGCTCGAGGCGGGTTCGCCCATGCGGGTGGCGCCGGCGTCGGTGATCGGTGTGCCCCTCCTCATCGGCGTCCGGGATGGAGCCGGCTGATGCGGCCGGTGCCAGTGGACGGGGGACCGCGGATCGCGAGCTCCCCACTTGCGACGTAGGATCGCAGGTCACGCCGGCCCGGGTCGGGGCCTGCGCCGGCAGCGGCCCGCACAAGATGCTCAGAAGGGGAGGGTGATGGCGCTCAGCTACGACGAGGCCTCTGCGCAGGTCACGGGTCCGGACCAGCTCTTCGAGCTGGTCGAGGAGTCGGTCGACGGGATCGACTACCGACTGTTCAAGAACGCCCCACGGACGCTGGGCCAGGTGTTCGCCGGCGCCCGTGGAGCGGACTCGACGTTCATCGTCTACGAAGACGAACGGTGGACGTTCGATGAGACCATGCGCCACGTCGACGCCCTGGCCAGTGCGCTCGTCACCACCTTCGGCATCAAGAAGGGCGACCGGGTCGGCATCGCCATGCGCAACCTGCCCGAATGGATCGTGTCCTTCGCCGCCATCCTCTCCGTCGGAGCGGTGTCGGTCTCCCTCAACGCCTGGTGGACCGAGGCCGAGGTCGACTACGCCATCGAGGACTCGGGCCTCTCGCTCCTGATCGCCGATCCGCAGCGGATCGAACGCGCCCATCGTGCCGCGCACTCGCGGAACATCCCGATGGTCGTCGTGCGGGCCGACCTGATCGAGCCGGGGCCCACCGGGGTCCGCCGCTACGACGAGGTCATCACGCTGGGGGACCCCATGCCCGTCGTCGAGGTCGGGCCCGAGGACGACGCCACCATCCTCTACACGTCCGGGACCACGGGATTTCCCAAGGGGGCCGTGTCGACCCACCGCGCCGTCACCCAGGCCCTCATGGCGTTCTGGGCCAACGCCACCATCCTGACCGCCCGCAAGGGCACCGACATGCTCGGTGGAGGCCGGACACCGTCCTTCATCCTCATCGTGCCGCTCTTCCATGTCACGGGCTGCGTGCCGGTCATGCTGAGCTGCTTCGGGATGAAGATGAAGCTCGTCATGATGCACCGCTGGGACCCCGAGAACGCGCTCCGCCTCATCGAGGCCGAGAAGGTCACGGCCTTCGTCGGTGTGCCCACGCAGAGCTGGGACATGCTCGAGAGCCCGGCCTTCTCCAAGTACGACACCTCATCACTGGCCACCATCGGCGGTGGCGGGGCGCCGGCCCCGGTCAAGCTGGTGGACCGTGTCGAGAAGGGGTTTGCCCGGGGCCGACCCAACATCGGCTACGGGATGACCGAGACCAACGCCTTCGGGCCCGGGAACAGCGGCGACGAGTACGTGACCCACCCGACGTCCACCGGTCGGGCCCGGACCATCATCATGGACACGGAGATCCGCGACGAGAACGGCAACCCGGTCCCGGTGGGAGAGCGGGGCGAGATCTGGATGAAGGGACCGAACCTCATCCGGGGTTACTGGAACAACCCCGAGGCCACCGCCGAGACCATCGTCAAGGGGTGGCTCGCCTCCGGTGATCTGGGCCGGATCGACGAGGAGGGGTTCCTCTACATCGAGGACCGGGCCAAGGACATGGTGCTCCGGGCCGGGGAGAACGTCTACTGCGCCGAAGTGGAGAGTGCCATCTACGACCACCCGGGGGTCTATGAGGCCGCGGTCTTCGGTGTCCCCAACGAGCGGCTCGGCGAAGAGGTCGCCTGCGTCATCCAGAAGAAGGCGGAGTCGACCCTGGACGGTGACGAGCTCAAGGACTTCTTGGCTGAACGGCTGGCACCGTTCAAGATCCCGAGCCGCATCGCCTTCAGCGACGAGCGGCTGCCCCGGAACCCCTCCGGGAAGATCCTGAAGCGCGAGCTGCGCGAGCTCTACTTCGCCGACGCCCGGTAGCGGCCGGTCCGTAGTTACCGCTGCCCCGGCGCGGCACCCGGGACCCGACCCGGGTGGGTATATCGGGTCCTGCAGTGAGCCGGACGGCTATCTGTGGACAGGGGGCGACGGCCTCGTGGTCAGGGCGCAGCCCGTGAACGACCGGACGAGGGCTGTCCCTCAGGCCTTGTCCACCTTCTTGAGGGAGCCGTAGCCGCGCTCCATGGCCGACGTGATGATGTTCTCGAAGTCCTTGTCGGTCAGCACCCGGGGCGTCCCGAGCGAGGCGGAGCGCCAGTAGAGCTCGGCCAGCCATTCGAGGAGCTCGAGGCGCTCGACAGCCTGGTCCATGGTGCTGCCGTACGCGACAGACCCGTGGTTCTGCATCATGGCCGCGTTCCGGCCCTTCAGGGCCTCGATGACATTGTCGGCGAGCTCCTGGGAGCCGAAGGTGGCGTAGGCCGCAGTCCGGGGAGCACCTCCCAAGCCCAGGCAGCTGTAGTGCAACGGTGGCAACTCGTCGTGGGTACAGGACAGCGCCGTTGACGCCATGGCATGGGCATG
>DASZJN010000175.1:0-3871 GCA_035948045.1 Acidimicrobiales bacterium
GGAGCCGGTAGCCGGGGGTCGATGGGGAGTACCGCATCTCCGGCGTCCCAGACGGCGCGGAGCGCATCTACGAACCCCGGGCCGGCCGGCAGATCGAGCGCTACCAACTCCGGCATGGGGGTAGCCTAGGCGACCGTCCGAGTAACGACTCTAGGAGTGAATGGTCGAATGGTTGCCAGGCAAAGGGCCGACGGAGGCCGTGCTCGTACCGGCTCCTCGCAGGAGACGGCCATCACGGGCCCGCCGGTGGACCCGGTGGACCGGTTCCGGGACCGTCCTCTTCCGGACTGGGACCGCCGCCGCGCCTACAAGGACATCCACTATGACGTGGCCGATGGGATGGCCAAGCTGACCATCGCCCGACCCGAGGTCCGCAACGCCTTCCGGCCCCAGACGCTGTTCGAGCTGGCCGATGCCTTCACCGTGGCCAGGGACGACCCGTCGATCGGGGTCGTCATCCTCACCGGCGAGGGCAATGACGCCTTCTGCTCCGGCGGTGACCAGAAGATCAGGGGGGACGACGGGTACCTCGGGGACGACGCCGTGGCCCAGCAGGGGATCGGTCGCCTCAACGTCCTCGACCTCCAGATCCAGATCCGCCGCCTGCCCAAACCGGTCGTGGCCATGGTGGCCGGCTACGCCATCGGCGGCGGTCACATCCTCCACCTGGTGTGCGATCTGACCATCGCCGCCGACAACGCGCGGTTCGGCCAGACCGGGCCCAAGGTGGGGAGCTTCGATGGCGGCTACGGCGCCAGCCTCCTGGCCCGCACCATCGGCCTCAAGCGGGCCAAGGAGGTGTGGTTCCTGTGCCGCCAGTACGACGCCGCCACCGCCCTCGACTGGGGTCTGGTCAACGAAGTGGTGCCCTTGGCCGAGCTCGAGCAGGAGACGGTCGCCTGGTGTCGCCAGATGCTCTCGTTGTCGCCGCTGGCCCTGCGGATGATCAAGGGAGGCCTGCATGCGGCGGACGACGGGCTGGCCGGGCTCCAGCAGTTCGCCGGCGATGCCACCATGCTGTTCTATATGAGCGAGGAGGGCCAAGAGGGGCGCAACGCCTTCCAGGAGCACCGGGCCCCGGACTTCGGTCGCTTTCCCCGCCGGCCGTGATCGCCGGTCGACCTCTGCGGTCGCCGTCGTGACCACCGACGGCGCCCCTGCCCGCGCCGCCGCCGTCCCGGGTCCGGTCAAGCGCTGGGTGCTCGGTGCCCGTCCCCGCACGCTCCCCGCCGCCCTGGTGCCGGTGCTGGTGGGGACGGCGGCCGCCCACGCCTCCCGCGTCCACACCTACTCGGTGATCACCCACCGGGGGGCGGCCTACGCCTCGGTGACCACCCTTGGCCCGGGCCCCGGGCATGCCTTCTGGTGGCGGGCCCTGGGGGCGTTGGTGGTGGCGCTGGCCATCCAAGTGGGCACCAACTACGCCAACGACTACTCCGATGGGATCCGTGGCACCGACGACGCCCGGGTCGGACCCGTCCGGCTGGTGGCGTCGGGCCTGGCCCCTCCCTCGGCGGTCAAACGCGCCGCCCTGATCGCCTTCGGTGTGGCCGGTGCGGTCGGGCTGGCCCTGGCCTGGGCCACCTCGTGGTGGGTCCTCCTGGTGGGGGCGGCGTGCCTGGCCGCGGGGTGGCTGTACACCGGTGGCCCCCGCCCGTACGGCTATGCGGGACTGGGCGAGCTCTTCGTCTTCGTCTTCTTCGGGCTGGTCGCCACCGTCGGCACGTTCTACGTCGAGACGCTCCAGGTCGATCTACCGGTGGTGTGGTTCGCCGCCGTGGCCGTCGGCTTGCTGGCCACCGCCCTGCTGTTGGCCAACAACCTCCGGGACATCGCGACGGACATCCGCAGCGGCAAGCGCACGCTGGCGGTCCGGGTCGGGCGTCGTCCCGCCGGTCTCCTCTACCTGGCGTGCCTGGTGCTGCCCTTTGTCGGGGTGGCCGTCTGGGGCCTGGTGTCGGTTACCGGTGCCGTGCATGCCCTTCGGCCCGGCATCGCCTTCCTCCCCCTGGCCGCCGTGCCCCTGGCCGCAACGCCGATCCGGATCGTCAACAGTGACGCCTCGGGGCGGGCACTGCTCCCGGTCCTGGCCGCCACCGGCCGACTGCAGTTGGCGTTCGGTGTGCTGATGTCGGTCTCCCTGTGGTTCTGGATTCCTTGACGTGCGCTCGGCGGCCCTACCGGGCGACCGGACGCGTCTGCCCGCGCACCAGGGCGGCCACCTCTTGCGGCCGTTGCAGGTGCGGTGCATGGTTGGTCCCGGCCACCACGGCGTGGGTGGCGTTCGGCCCGATGGCGGCGGTCATGCGCTCGCCCAGGGCGGTGAACTTCTCGTCGCTTCCGCCGGTGACGATGAGCACCGGCATGGTCAGCTCCCCGAGTCGATCCCACAACGCCGGCTGGGTCCCCGTCCCGGCCAAGCGGAGGCTCGACGCCAACCCGGGGCCCGTATTGGCCAGCCGCTGGTCCAGCCCGCTGGCCTCGGGGCTGATGCCGGCGAACAGCGGCCCCTCGAGCCATCGGCGGATGAACGTCTCGACCGGGGTGGCGGTCGACGCCGGTCCGCCGGTGGGGTCGAGCTGCTCGGCCATGGCTTCGTCGGTCCGGCGACGGGTCAGGCGCTCGGCCGGCAGGTCGATCCCCGCCGTTCCCGAGATCAGGACCAGGCCGAGAACCAGCGCCGGCCGGGCCAGCGCCAGATGAAGGCAGAACCGGGCGCCCAACGAGTAGCCCACGTAGGTGGCCTCCCCGCCGGCCTCGCCGAGCAGCAGCGCCCCGTCGGCCAGGCCCGCGGCCACCGAGGACGAGGCGCCGTGGCCGGGCAGGTCGACGCGCACGACCTCGTGGTCCCGGGCCAGATCGTCGTCCATCGACCCCCACACCCGTCCCGTCTGGGTGAACCCGTGGACCAGTACCAGGCGGGGCCCCCTTCCCGTGGTCTCGGTGTGCAGGGCCGCAGAGGACCGTGGCGCGGGGGATGGGATCGTTGGTGGAGTGGCCGGCGACATGGGGGACTCCGGTGAGCGTACCGACGGAGGACGACCCCCCCGGGGATGCCGACGTCCAGGCCGCCTTCGCCTCCACCCTGGTCGATGAGTGGGTGCGGGGCGGGGTGGCCCATGCGGTGCTGTGCCCCGGCTCCCGGTCCACGCCCCTGGTCGTGGCCCTGGCCGCCCATCCCGGCGTGGCCGTACACGTGCGCCTCGATGAGCGTTCGGCGGGATTCACCGCCCTCGGGATCGGGAAGGCCACCGGGCACCCCGCTCTGGTCGTGACCACCAGCGGCACCGCAGCCGTCGAGCTGCACGCCGCCGTGGTGGAGGCGGACCTCGCCGGCGTCCCCCTGATCGCCTGCACCGCCGACCGGCCTCCCGAGCTCCGCGACGTGGGTGCCCCCCAGGCCATCGACCAAGCCCACCTCTTCGGGCGGAGCCCCCGGTGGTTCTGCGACCCCGCGGTGGCCACACCCGCCTCGCGGGCCTCGTGGCGTTCGCTGGCGTCCCGGGCGGTGGCCGCGGCGGTGTCGGGGCCGGAAGGACCGGGCCCGGTCCATCTCAACCTGCCGTTCCGGGAGCCGTTGCTGGGCGACCCCGTGGCCGGCGGGGTGAGTCCGGGTCGTCCCGAGGGCCGGCCTTGGCACGAGGTCCGATCGGGCCCTGTCCATCCCCCGGAGGGAAGTGTTGAGTCGCTGGTGGCGTCGGGCTGGCTCCGCCCGGGACGCCGGGGCCTCATCGTGGCCGGCGCCGGGTGCGGCGATCCGACCGCGGTGCGCGCCCTGTCCGCCGGCCTCGGATGGCCGCTGCTGGCCGATCCGGGCTCGGGACTGCGCCGGCCCGGCCCCACGGTCGTCGGGGCCGCCGACGGCCTGCTG
>DASZJN010000176.1:0-1953 GCA_035948045.1 Acidimicrobiales bacterium
TCCCGACCGCAGTCACGGCCAGGGTCACCGCCACGAGCACCAGGATGGAGATGGTGAGCCGTCGTCTCATCCCAGTCGGTAGCCGACGCCCCACACCGTGGCCAGCGGGAGGTCGTCGCCCAGTTTCTTGCGCAGCTGGCGGACGTGGACGTCGACGGTTCGTTCGTCGCCGCACCAGCCGTCGCCCCAGACGCCGTTGAGGAGTTGCCGGCGGGACAGGGCCAGCCCGATGTTGTCGGCCAGATACGCCAACAGGTCGAACTCTCGCGTTGCCAAGGGGACCACGGTGCCGTCGAGACGGATCTCCCGTCGGCCCGTGTCGACCTCGATGCTGCCCAGCTCGACCACGGCGGGGGCCGCCGTCTGGGGCGCCGCGGTGCGTCGCAAGATGGCATGAACCCGAGCCACCAGCTCGCGGGCGGAGAAGGGCTTGGTGACGTAGTCGTCGGCCCCGAGCTCGAGTCCGAGCACCCGGTCCACTTCGTCGTCCCGCGCACTGAGGATGAGCACCGGCGTCGTCCCCCAGGAGGACGGGCTGCCCGATGGATCGCTCCCGGACGGGGACCGCACGTGTCGCAGCCGCCGGCAGACGTCGAATCCGTCGAGCTTCCCCGGCAACCCGATGTCGACGATGACCAGACTCGGGTGCTCCCGCTCGACCACTTCCAGTCCCCGCTCACCGTCGTCCGCCTGCAGCACGCGGAATCCGTCGCGCCGCAGGTACATGGCCACCAGGTCGGAGATGTGGTGATCATCTTCGATCACCACCAGGGTCTGCTCGCCGGCCACCATGGGACCAGCCTGCCACTGCCCGCGTCACCTCGTCCGTCATGGTTAGGGAAGTGTGAGGTGAGTGGCGCCCCGGGCCGGCAGGATCGTGACCGCTACCTCACCGTCAAGGGCCGGCGGGGCGGAGCTCACGACGCCACACGACGCGCAGCCCCGACCAGGTCTCGTCGATGGCACAGACCTTGTTGTCGACCAGGCCCAGTGGCAGCGCCACCTCCCGGACGACCCCATCGCTGACGTCGGTCCCGACCCCGGACGCCCGCTTCGGCCACGCGATCCAGAGCCCGCCGTGGGGGAAGACCATGGTGACGAGTACGCCGATGCGTCGCTCGAGTTCCGCCCTCCGGACGAAGAACGCCACCACGACGTCGGCCCTTCCCCGGGCCTGGTGCTTCACCACCACACCGGACGGCATCTCCGCCAGTACGCCAGGCGGAGCCTTCAGGAGGGCCAGCGTCATCCCCGGTCTGAGGCCGAGCTTGGTCGGAAGGGGAGTCCCGCTGTAGCCCGGCACGACCACGTTTGTATCGCAACTCCGGTCAACCAGGTCGTCCCCGTCCGGCGGCCACTCCGGGGGTCCACGATCGCAGCCGGCCCGGCGACCTCCGGGCATGGGAGCATTGCCCACCATGGGGTGCGGCGACATCGGGCGGCACGGGTGCGAGCCCGGTCCGGTGCCCGTGCCCCCATTGCGGTCCACTCGCCGTCCGCCTCGGGCCTCCGCCCCGGTGGCGATGTGCATCGCCGTGGCCCTGCTGCTGACGGTGGCCGGTTGCTCTGACTCCTCTCCGTCGGCGTTGGGCGACATTGCCAACCCGTTCTTCGCCGCTCGCTTCACCACCGCCGTCAACCCGCACACCTTCGGACAAGACCCGTCGTGGACGGCGGACGGCCGGATCCTGTCCAATGAGAACGACCGGTCCGGCGTCTCCCAGATCTATGTGTCGACGGTCGCCGGGACCAAGTCGTCCTGCCTGACGTGCGCTCAGGCGGGGCCCAACGGGTTCCCCCAGGAGCGGCCCGAGGGGGATTGGATCCTCTTCTGCTCCTTCCGGGGCCAGACGACCACCTTCGGAGCGCCCTGTCTCGGCGGTATCGGCAGCGATCTCTACGCCATGCGCCCGGATGGGAGCCATCTGACCCGGTTGACCGGTCCCGCCACCC
>DASZJN010000177.1:0-5901 GCA_035948045.1 Acidimicrobiales bacterium
AACACCTGGGCCAGTTCGACGCCGATGGCCCCACCACCCAGCACGCCCAACGACGCCGGGACCTCCTCGGTCTCGATGGCCTCGCGGTTGGTCCAGTACGGCGTGTCCGACAACCCCGGCACCGGCGGCGTCCAGGCGCGCGTTCCGATCCCGACCACCACCGCCCGACCCGCCTCGATGACCCGGTCGCCGACCGCCACCCGGTTGGGGCCCTCCAGCCGGCCCCATCCCCGGATGAACCTGCCTCCCTTGTCCTCGAAGCGCTTCACGGCCACGGCGTCGTCCCACGAGTCGGTGGCCTCCTCCCGGATGCGTCTGGCCACCGGGGCCCAGTCGGGTTCCACGGTGACGGCCCCGGCCATGCCGGGCACCCGTCGGGCCTCGGCCAGCAGGTCGGCCGCCCTGATCATCATCTTGGAGGGGACACAGCCCCAGTAGGGGCACTCCCCGCCCACCAGTTCGCCGTCCACGCCCACGACGTCGAGGCCGGACTCGGCCAGGCGCTCGGCCGCATCCTCGGCGCCCGGTCCCATGCCCACCACGACTACATCGGCTCGCTCAGCCATCCCTCTCCTTTGATCGGACCCGTTGCACGGGGCGGTGTCGACGTCGGACCGCCTCCGACCGGACCATTCATCGGATCGGATCGGATCGGAGCGGAGCGGACCGGATCTGATCGATCGGCGATCGGGGTGCCGATCATGACAGCCGGTCAGGCGGCGGCTCCCCCGGTTCTACCGGGGATCGGCCACCGGGGTCCATCGCGGCCCCGAATCGATGCGAGACGGACCGACGGGCGAGGCTTCCCGGGGGGAGCCAGGACGATCACGATGGGGACAGCGTGCCGCTCAGGCGGGGTGGCCGGGACTGTGACCGTGCGAGCAACGTGGAAGGGTGTGGTGCTGGCCGAGAGCGACCGCACCGTGGTGGGCGAAGGCAATCACTACTTCCCGGTGGAGGATGTGCGGGAGCAGTACTTCGATTCCAGCCAGAGCCACACCTGTTGCCCGTGGAAGGGCCAGGCCAGCTATCGCTCGGTGGTGGTGGACGGCCGTCGCAACCAGGATGCGGCCTGGTTCCACCCCAGTCCGATGGGGGCCGCCAGGGAGAGCACCGACCGGATGGTCCTCAGGAGGGGCGTGACCGTCGAGCAGGTCCCGTAGCCACCGGACGGGGCGGCCGTCACCGGGATCGCTGTCGGGCCACGTCGAAGCAGGCGATGGCCCCGGCGGTGGACACGTTGAGAGAGGACAGGGATCCGCGCTGGGGGATGCAGGCCAGCGCGTCGCACCGCTTGCGGGTCAGGGCGGCCAGCCCGTCGCCCTCCGAACCGAGCACGAGGCCCACCGGCTGGTCGCCCAGCTGCAGCCCGTAGAAGGACTGCGGGGCCTCCCCGACCAGGCCCACCGTCCACACTCCCAGCTCGGTGAGCTTCTTCAGGGCGGCCGGGATGCCGGCCACGACGGCCATCGGCAGGTACTCGATGGCCCCGGCCGCCACCTTGGTGACCGTCGGCGACAGGTGGGCCGACCGGTGCCGGGGCAGCACGATGCCGGTGACACCGGCGCACTCGGCGCTGCGCAGCAAGGAGCCGAGGTTGTGGGGATCGGTGATTCCGTCGAGGATGAGCAGGAACGGCACTCGGCCGCGGGGGGACGGCTCGCACAGCGACTCGAGCGGCGTCTCCTCGACGGGTCGGGCCAGGGCCACCACACCCTGGGGGGCGTCGGTCCGGGCCACCGAGTCGATGCGGCGGCGGGAGACGTACTCCACCCGCACCCGCCGTGTGGTCGCCAGCCGCTCGATCTCGTCGAGGATGGCGGCGGCGTCCATACCGTCGGCCATCAGGAGTGACCGGACGGAGCGCCGATTGGCGCTCAGCAGCTCACGGACGGCCTGGCGTCCCTCGACCTGGTCGCCCCCGAGACCGGGCGTCCCGGACACTCGTCGGGCCCGGGAACCGTCGGGCGATCGGTCCCGCTGGCCGCGGGATCTGGTCGGGGCCGGCGCCCCCCGGACGGCACCCCTCCTCGGCGTCGTGCCCCTTCCCCTGGTCCCACCCGGGGCCCCGCCCCGCGACGTGGGTGACTGCCCGGCCGCTCCCCGCGACGCACCGCGTCCGTCACCGGCACCGCGTCCGCCCCCGGCACCGCGTCCGCCACCGGCACCGCGTCCGCCACCAGCACCAGCACCGGAACTGGCCCGTCCCCGTCCGGACTTGGCCGGGGTCACCGATGACCCGCGGCCCGACGGTGCTCGGGACGGGACGCCATCAGCACCACCGCGGTACAGGCGATCCCTTCGGCGCGGCCCAGCGCCCCGAGCCCCTCGGCCCGGGTGGCCTTGACGTTGACCGGGGCACCGAGCACGGCGGCCAGCCGCTCCGACATCCGATCGACGAAGGGGGCCAGGTGGGGCCGTTCGGCGACCACCGTGCAATCGGCGTTGACCGGGACCCAGCCGCACTGCAGGGCCAACTCCAGCATCCGGGCCAGGATGTCCAGACTGTCGGCGTCGCGCCAACGGGGATCGGTGTCGGGGGCGTGACGCCCGAGGTCGCCGAGCCCCGCTCCACCGAGCACGGCGTCGGCGATGGCATGGGCCACGACATCGGCGTCGCTGTGGCCCTCGAGGCCCCGGGCCCCCTCGCCGGCGATGGTGATCCCACCCAGGATCAGCGGGCGGCCGGGCCGATCGGAGAACCGGTGGACGTCGAGGCCCTGGCCGATCCGGATGGCTGGTGCACCCTCGCTCACCGGGTCGACGCGGCGATCAGGGCCTCGGCCATCTCGAGGTCGCCGGGCCGGGTGACCTTCAGGTTGCAGGGATCCCCTTCCACGGTGCGAACCGTAGCGCCCAGGCGCTCCAACAGGCCGGCGTCGTCGGTCGCCTCCCCGTCCGTGCTGTGGGCCCGGCGCAGCGTGGCCGCCACGAACGCCTGGGGGGTCTGCACCGTGACCAGCCCCTCCCGGTCGACCGTGGATCGGACGGTCCCTCCCGACGCCCGCTTCAATGTGTCGGCCACGGCGAGGACCGGGATGGCCCCGTCGATCCCGTCGGCCCGCACGGCATCGACGACGGCGGCGAACATCGGGGCGCCGGCCAGCGGGCGGGCGGCGTCATGGACCACGATGATCCCGGCCTCCTCGGGGACGGCGGCCAGGCCGGCCCGCACCGAATCCGCCCGTGTCGACCCCCCGACCACGACCCGGTCCGCCCCGAGGGACGGGTTTGGAGGGTCCTCGACCACCGTCGCGCCATCGGGCCAACCGTAGGGGACGACCAGGACCACCCCGTCGGCCACCGAACGGGCCGCGGCCACCGACCAGGCCGCCACCGGCCGGCCGGCCAGTTGGAGAAACTGCTTGGGCCCCCCGAAGCGGCGGCCGGACCCGCCCGCCACCACGATGGCCCAGACGGGTGCCGTTCGGCTCAGGGCAGCGCCTCGTTGAGGCGCAACTCGGCCGTCTCCTCGTCCACGCCCAGGGCAAAGGTGAGCTCGGACACCAGAATCTGGCGGGCCCGCTGGAGCATCCGCTTCTCTCCGGCCGACAGGCCCTTGTCCTTGTCGCGGATGGAGAGGTTCCGTACGACCTCGGCGACCTGGTAGATGTCGCCCGAGCGCAACTTCTCGGAGTGGTTCTTGTACCGGCGGGACCAGTTGGTCGGCATCCGGGCTTCCTTCTTGCGGAGGACGGCGAAGACTTCTTCCACCTCCTCGTCGTTGATCACCTCTCGCAGACCGACGCCGTCGGTGTTGTCCGCCGGGACCATCAGGGTCAGGTCTCCGTAGGCCAGGCGGAGCACCAGGTACTCCTGTTTCTTGCCGAACGCCTCTTTGGTCTCGCGTCGTTCGACCACCGCCGCGCCATGGTGCGGATAGACGACCTTGTCACCGATGTCGAACACCGTTCCTCCTGGCGTTGCGTGCTGATCCCGGGCTGGTGAGCTCGTCGGGACCGCGTAGGGAAAGCACGCAATGGTACACGGTGGCCGCCCCCTCCCGACCGCAGGCCCGCGGCCCGGGGCGCCCCACCGGGTGCCGGAGGGAGCCGCAGCCGCCGGCGGCCCCGGCGCCGGGTTACTGGTAGCGCTCGATGATGCTCGCCTCGGCCAGGCGGGCCAGTCCGTCCTTCACGGAGTGGGCCCGAGCCTGTCCGACCCCTTCGACCTGCTCCAACTCGCTCAGTGATGCTCGCATGATCTGCTGGAGATTGATGAATCTGTCCACGATCCGCTCGATGATGGCATCCGAGAACCGCGGGAGCCGGTACAGCAGCCGATATCCCCTCGGCTCCACTCCCGACTCGGCGTGGTCGAACGTTCCGATGAGACCGAGGACCTCCGCCACCCGTTCCGCGTCGCGGAGCTCCTCCGAGCTCAGATGGGCCAGCTGGTCCACGACCTGGTTGGCCAGGGCGAGGCGCTGCGGGCTCTTGGTCGGAGCGCGCCCGCAGTAGTCCCGGACCACCAGGTGCAGGGAACGGGCCACCCCGTCCACCAGCTCCGCCGACTGCAGACCGACCAATCGTCCGTCCTCACCCAGTTCGACCAGATAGCCGTCCACCTCCTCGCCGATGCGCAGGACCATCTCGGCGGCCTGCACCACGCCGACCACGTCGCCCACCGACACGGTGTCCTCGACCTCCAGGATGGAGAGGCCGCTCAGGGCCACGTCGAACCGGCTGCGGAACCGCTGCATGGTGGCCAGCGCCTGATCGGTGCGATCGTGCAGCCATCCGATGGGCTGCACCGTGTGCTTCAGGTCGTTGCGGTACACGGCGATCACCGACATGGCCGCCGATACCGACAGGACCGGCACGTCGATCATCCTGGCCACCCGCTCGGCCGTCCGGTGCCGGGTGCCCGTCTCCGAGGTGGGGATGGTGGCCTTGGGCATGAGGTGCACGTTGGCCCGGGCGATGCGCGAGGCGTCGGCGGCCAGGATGATGGCCCCGTCCATCTTGGCCAGCTCGGACAGCCGTTGGGGACTGAACTCGGCGTCCAGGAGGAACCCGCCGGAGCAGATGGACAGGACCCCGGGACCGTCTCCCACCACCACCAGGGCGCCGCGGTTGGCTCGGAGGATCCGGTCCAGGCCGTCCCGCAGGGGCCGACCGGGCGCCGCCATGGCCAGCGCGTCACTGAGCGGCGAGCTCGGCCGGGCGATCACAGGGGGAATGGTACCTGTCGGCGCGTCACCAGGGCCCGGGCCGGTCGGCCCACCGAGGGGACGGCGGCGGCCTCACGATCGGCGATCGCCGCGGCCCGACCTCACGGACGGCACGCGAACCGGGCCATTGCCTCCGACACCGTCCCCACCCGGATGAGCTCGATCCCAGCCGGTCCCTCCGGCGACGAGGCCGGAACCACGACCTGATCGAACCCCAACCGGGCCGCCTCCTCGAGACGCCTGGGGAGGTTGGTGGCCTGGCGGATCTCGCCCGACAGCCCGACCTCCCCCACCGCGGCCAGGTTGGGCGGCAGGGCCTTGCCGGCGGCCGACGAGGCGACGGCCAGCGCCACAGCCAGATCGGCGGCCGGCTCGGTGACCCTGATCCCGCCGGCCACCGAGGCGAACACATCCATCGACGGCAAGGACAGTCCGGCGTGGCGGCCGAGGACGGCGAGGGTCATGACCAGACGGCCACCGTCGAGCCCCACCACCGACCGCTTGGCCTGTGCCTGCCCCATGGGAGTCACCAGGGCCTGCAGTTCCACCAACAGGGTGCGCCGCCCCTGCACCGCCGGGAGCACGACGCCCCCGGGGACCCCCGTCAGGCGGTCGCCCAACAGGAGCCGGCCGGGATCGTCGACCCGGTTGAGGCCCTGGTCTCCCATCTCGAACAGCCCCAACTCCCCCGTGGGCCCGAACCGGTGCTTCACCGCCGACAGGAGGCG
>DASZJN010000178.1:0-4975 GCA_035948045.1 Acidimicrobiales bacterium
AGTGCTAGGCGGGGCGGGGGCGGGCGGTGCCGGTTGGGACTAGAGCGCCAGCACAACCTCGCGGATCATGCGGCCGACCTCGGCAGCCCGACCCTGGGCCACGCCGATGATCGAACGGGGCGAGACGCCATCGGGCGCCATCCCGGCGGCCATGTTGGTCACCAGGGACAGGCCCAGGACCTCTGCGCCCAGCTGACGGGCGGCGATCGCTTCCACGGCGCTCGACATCCCGACCAGATCGGCGCCCATGGTCCGGAGCATCCGGATCTCGGCCGGCGTCTCGAAGTGCGGTCCGGGGAGCTGGGCATAGACCCCACCGGCCAAGGACCCGTCCACGCCCTTGGCCAGCCCCCGCAGACGGGGTGACCAGGCATCGACCAGGTCGACGAACGCACTCGGACGGTCTCCGCGTGCCGGCGGGCCGGCCAGGGGGGAGGCCCCGGTGAGGTTCAGATGGTCGGTGATCAGCACGACATCGCCGGGAGCCAGGTCGGTGCGGAGGGCGCCAGAGGCGTTGGTGATCACGATGACCTCACAGCCGGCGGCGACCGCCGTGCGGACGGGATGCACCACCTCCTCGGCGCGGTAGCCCTCATAGAGGTGGGGGCGTCCGAGGAAGACCAGGACACGGTGGTCGCTGATCTCGACGGACCACACCTCTGATCGTTGATGGGCCACGACCGAGGTGGGAAATCCGGGCAGCTCGCCCAGCTGATGCTGCGAAGAGCGTGAGCCGAGGGCAGAAGCGGCCTCGGCCAAGCCGGAACCGAGGATGACCGCCACGTCGTGGGATCGGGCGCCGCTGAGGGTGGCCAGCTTCGAGGCCGCCTGATCGGCAAGATCGAAGGCGTCGAACGGGGGGCCGGGGACGTCGGTCAGCTATCCACTCCCAGGATGAGCCCGCTGGTCGGCACGCCCGTGCCCGCGGTGACCAGCACGTGGCTCACATCGGGAACCTGGTTGACCGACGTGCCCCGCACCTGGCGCACGCCCTCGGCGATGCCGTTCATCCCGTGCAGGTAGGCCTCGCCCAGCTGGCCTCCGTGGGTGTTGATGGGCAGTCCCCCGCCGATCTCGATGTTGCCGTCCCGCACGAAGTCCTTGGCCTCGCCCTTGCCACAGAAGCCGAGCTCCTCGAGCTGGTACAGGACATACGGGGTGAAGTGGTCGTAGAGCACCGCGGTCTGGATGTCGACAGGCGACAGTCCGGAGGTTCGCCACAGCTGGCGGGCCACCGCCGCCATCTCCCCCAGTCCGCAGAGGTCGTCGTAGTAGTACGAGGTCATCATCTCCTGCCCGGGTCCGGCGCCCTGGGCGGCCGCCTCGATGACCACCGGCGTGCCCGGGAGGTCACGGGCCCGCTCGAGGGAGGTCACCACCAGGGCCTGGCCCCCGTCGGTCTCCTGGCAGCAGTCGAGGAGGTGGAGGGGCTCGACGATCCACCGCGACGCCTGGTGCTCCTCGAGGGTGATCGGCTTCTCGTAGAACCACGCCTTGGGGTTGGTGGCCGCATGCTTGCGGTCCGCCACGGCCACCCTCCCGAGATCCTCGGAGGTGGCGCCGGTCACATGGAGATACCGCTGGGCCGCCATGGCCACCCATTGCGCCGGGGTCAGCAGCCCGACCGGCGCGTACCAGGCGAAGTTGGCCGTCTCGGCATTGGGAACCGGGGGCCGGTCCTGCACCCCGCTGCCGAATCGGTTCCCCGACCGCTCGTTGAAGGCCCGGTAGCACACCACGACGTCGGCCACGCCCGACTGGACGGCCATGGCGGCCTGCTGGATGGTGGCGCAGCCGGCACCACCTCCGTAGTGAATGCGGCTGAAGAAGGTGAGCTCGCCGATGCCGAGGCTCCGGGCGATCTCGATCTCCGGGTTGGTGTCCGAGCTGAAGGTGACCATGCCGTCCACTTCGGCCGGTGGGATGCCTGCGTCGCGCAGCGCCAGGTCCACGGCCTCGGCCGCCAACCGGAGCTCACTGCGGCCTGATTCCTTGGAGAACTCAGTGGCTCCGATGCCGACGATGGCGGTGTTGTTGGTGAAGGCGTGATGCTCTCCGCTCATCGGCCCGGAGCCTTCCCGGCCGGCAGCCGTAGGCCGACGGTGCCGGTGACATGGTCCCCGAGGCTGTTGGCCCCTCGCAGCGTCACCTCGACTCCGCCGTAGCCATCGGAGTCGGTCGCCTCGTCCTTGGCGGTCACCGATCCGGTCAGGGTCATGGTGTCGTCGGGATAGTTGGGCGCACCCAGTCGAATCTTGACGTCGGTCAACACCGCGCCGGGCCCGGACCAGTCGGTCACGTATCTGCCGACGAGGCCGTTGGTCGAGAGGATGTTCATGAAGATGTCCTTCGAGCCGCGCTCGACGGCCAGAACCGAGTCATGGTGGACGTCCTGGTAGTCGCGGGAGGCGATGGCCGTCGAGACGATGAGGGTACGGGTCAGGGGAATGGCCAGGTCGGGAAGGCGGTCCCCCACGGCGACGTCCTCGAACCGGAGCGTCGCCACCGGTGCGGTGGCGGTGCCGCCCGTCGTCTGGGTCGTCCCGCTCATGCCGACACCGGCCGGCCGGCCTGCAGCTCGCCGGTGACCTGTCGTCCCAGCCGGGCCAGCTGGGCGCTCGGGGAGCCGAGCATCAGCTCGATCTGCTTCCCCCAGAGAAAGTAGCGGTGGATCGGGTACGAGATATCGGCCCCCATGCCCCCGTGGAGGTGCTGGGTGGAGAAGACGGCCCGCTGGCCGGCCTCGGAGGCGAACCACGAGGCCACGTTGACGGCCAGCGCGGCGTCGAGTCCGTTGTCGAGGCGCCAGGCCGCCTGCCACATGGTCACCCGGATCGACTCGGTGTCGATGGCGGCATCGGCGGCCCGGAGCATGGTGCCCTGGAACGTCGACAGGGGTCGACCGAACTGCTCACGGGTGTTGAGGTAGGCCGCCGTCTGGGACACCGCGGCCTCGGTGACCCCGACCTGCAACGCGCACAGCCCGGTCCACGCCCGCTCGAGCATCCAGGCCAGCACCTCGTGACCCCGGGAGGGATCGCCGTCGGCCAGCAGGTGGTCGTTGGCCACCGCCACTCCCTCGAGATGGAGATGGGGATGGACCTCGCGGTTGGTGGTGAGCGCCCGCTCCATGGTCACCCCCGCGGCCGAGGGGTCGACGACGGCGATGACCACACCGTCGTCGAGGGCGGCCGGGACCAGGACCCGATCGGCCACGTGGGCGCAGGGAACGGCGAAGGCCGTGCCCGACAAAACGATCCCGTCGCCTCCGGTTGTGGCCGTGACCGACGGGTTGCCCGGGCCTCCGACGGCGACGTCACCGGCCACATCGGTCAGCGCCGCCGTGAGCACCGTCCGACCCGCGGCCACACCGGGCAGGATCGCCGACGTGGCGGCTTCCGATCCGAACTCGGCCAGCGGCATGGCACCCAGCGCGACGGTGGCCCACAGGGGCACCGGTGCCACCACCCGGCCCTGCCCCTCGAGGACCAGGGCCAGCTCCACCATGCCGTAGCCCCCACCCCCGAAGGCCTCGGGCAGTGAGAGACCCAGCAGGTCGGCCTTGGCCATCGCCGCCCACAGGTCGCGGTCGAACCGTTCCTCCGTGCTCTCGATCTCCTGCACCCGCTCGGGGGTCACCAGGCCGGCGAAGATGCCCTCGACCGCCTCTCGGACCGCCAGTTGCTCCTCGTTGAAGGTGAAGTCCATCAGCTCTTCCTCTCGTCTTGAGCGTCATCTTCGGAGCCCGCTCCGCTGGAGGCGACCCCGCCGGAGCCCGTGGCGCCCGGGTCCGGGCGGAACACGGGCAGCGTCAGGTCGTCGTCGAAGGCTTCGAATCCGGCGATCACCGGCATCCCGATGGACACCGAGTCGGGCGTGATGTCGGCGACGTTGGCCACCAGTCGGGTGCCCTCTTCGAGCTCGACCAGGGCCACGACCAGCGGATAGTCGAACGCCGGCACCTGGGGATAGTGGTTGACCACGAAGCTGTAGATGGTGCCCCGGCCCGAGGCGGTGACCGTGCCCCACTCGAACGACTGGCACTTGGCGCACGACGGGCGCGGGGGATGCCTGAGGGTCCCGCAGTTGGAGCAACGCTGGATGAGGAGCTTGTGCTCCTTGGCTCCCTCGAAGAAGAAGCGGTTGTCCGGGGTCAGTGCCGGCCGGGGCCGCTTGGGCCGCGGGGCGGGCCCGGACGCCGATGGAGCCGATGCCACTGAAGCCGAAGTGGATGCCGGTGCGGACGCAGGCGATGTCCGAGCGGATGCCGGTGCGGCCGCCTCGGCCTTGGGCCGGGGTCTGAACTTGAGGATGCGGAAGAGCATGGTGGCCACCAGCTCATCGTTCTGGTCGGTGTACTCGAGCCGTTGGGTCAGGAAGTGCCCGGTCCCGAGGCCGGTGGCCTTCTCGGTCGAGACCGAGTCGATGACCGAGGTGCACGTGAGGAGGTCACCGGGCACGAGGGGACGCACGTAGTGCTGATCGCAGTTGGTGGCCACCACCGAGGTGAACCCGGCCTCGTCGAGCATCGCCATCAATCGGTCGTTTGGCGAAGCCCCCTCCAGATCGCGGTTGGCGCGGGCGGCGTCGGCCGCCTCGGAGGCGCGCAGGCCGCGCATGGTCCACGCCTGCAGCATGGTGGCGGGGGCGATGACCCCGGGGAACCCGGCCTCCCGCGCCGCGGCATCGTCGACGTAGACCGGATTGTGGTCTCCCATGGCCTCGACCCAGTGGCGGATCATCGGCTGGTTGACCGGGTCCCACGCCCGCACGGGCGGCCCGGTCGACTGCCCGACGAAGGCCTGCAGTCGTTCGCCGAGCGACGGGCCGTGGGACGACGAGGCCGTGGCCTCGGGGACGGCCGTCTCCTGGGCGCTCACCGGGACGACCGCTTCATTCCCAGTCCGGCCATGGCCAGGATCTCGCGCTGGATCTCGTTGACCCCGCCGCCGAAGGTGTTGATCTGGGCCTGCCG
>DASZJN010000179.1:0-7156 GCA_035948045.1 Acidimicrobiales bacterium
TGGCCGACGGCAACCGGGTGGCACGGGCCATCGGCATCACCAATCAGCGAGAGACGGTGGTGGCGTGGGACAGGGGAACCGGTGAGCCACTCGCCCGCGCCATCGTCTGGCAGGATCGTCGCACCGCGGCTGCCTGTCGGGCGCTGGAGGACGCCGGCTACCTCCCCCTCATCCGGGAGCGAACGGGCCTGGTCCTCGACTCCTACTTCTCCGCCACCAAGATGCAGTGGCTGCTCCGCGAGGGCGGGCTCGCCACCGGGGGTGGCCTCGGCTTCGGCACTGTCGACTCGTGGGTGCTCTGGAATCTGACCGGAGGCACCAACGGCGGGGTGTTCGCCACCGACGCCACCAACGCGTCCCGCACGCTGCTCTTCGACATCGTGGTGCGGAGGTGGTCGGATGAACTGTGTGCACTCTTCGGCATACCCGAAGAGACCCTCGCCGAGGTACGCCCCTCGTGTGGGCGATTCGGCCGGGCGTCCGACTCCGCCCTGGGCACGGACTCCCCGCTTCGAAACACGCCCATCAGCGGAATGGCCGGTGATCAGCACGCAGCGCTGTTCGGGCAGGCATGTTTCAACCCGGGGATGACGAAGGTCACCTTCGGGACCGGCAGCTTCGTGCTGATGAATGCGGGTCCCGTCTGCCCCGAGCCAGTGGACGGGTTGATAACGACCTTGGCGTGGGACCTGGGGACCGAGGGTGACGTGGCTCTGGGTGCCGACGGCGGGCCGTCCAGGGGCCGATCGTCGCTGGCCTACGCCCTCGAGGGGTCGGTCTTCGTCTCGGGAGCCGGCGTCCAATGGTTTCGGGACGGGATCGGGATCATCGACGACGCCACCGAGATGGAGCCTCTGGCCCGTTCGGTGGAGTCCAGCGACGGTGTCGTGGTGGTTCCTGCCTTCACCGGACTCGGGAGCCCTATCTGGGACCCGGCGGCCAGGGGCACCATCCTCGGGTTGAGCCGAGGACTCGGTCGGGCCCATCTGGCCCGCGCCATGGTCGAGGCGATGAGCTTTCAGGTCCGCGACGTGATCGATGCCATGGGATCGTCGGGAACCGCGCCGTCGGTCCTGCGGGTCGACGGGGGGGCCTCCGCCATGGGGCTCCTCCTGCAGCTGCTGGCCGACCAGTCCCGCTTGCCCGTGATCCGACCCCGCTCGGTGGAGACGACCGCCATCGGTGCGGCGACCCTGGCCGGGCTGGCCGAGGGCGTGTGGGGCTCCCTCGACGAGCTTGGCTCTCTTTGGACCGAGGACGCTGATTTCGCTCCGATGGCGTCCCCTGCGGAGGTCGAAGCGGCCCACCTTTCCTGGGTCCGGGCCGTCGAACGGTCACGCCACTGGAGCTAGCCCGCGAGCTGGTCCCGGTAGCGGTCGCCGTCTGCTAGCGCTCGACCATTTCCTGCCATCCTCGGTCGGCGATCTCCGCCATGATCGAGATCCATTGACGCTCACGGTCCCGCAGGACCGGATCGCTCCGCCCCACGACGAGGACCAGGTCGGCGTGGACCAGGAGGGCGGTGGCCACACCGCTTTCCGACTCCATGGCGTAGGGCGGTGGGCTCATCGCCTGCAGGGCGAGGGCTTTGAGTCGGTCATCGTCAGGCAGGAGGCCGTCGCAGGTCACGACCTGCGAGGTGTCCGTGTCGAGCACGGCGACGAAGGTTGCGGCCAGGCTCCGGCGCACGCGAACGATCAGCAGCTCCAGAAGGTCCCTGGAGGAGTGCTCCTTGAACAGCTCGGAGGCCACTTCGAGCAGCTCCGTGCGGTGGTCCGGGAGCGCCCCCTCGACCGGGCGCACCGATTCGATGGAGACACCGTCGACCTCGTGAATCTCGTCCCGGAGGAGATCGATGAGGTGGTGCCCGGCCAGGCCGACGCCGAATTCGTCGACAGCGGTCCCGCCATGTCGCTCGAGGATGTCGATGGAGATGACGTCCCCGCCCACCGATCCGATCCGGCTGGCCACGGCACCGAGCGCCCCCGGCCGATCGGGCAGGTGCACCCTGATCAGGTAATTGACCACGACATCACGTTAGGCCCTCTCTGTGTCCGGACTGTTTCCTCTGGGTTACGAGCGATGGCCCCCTGTCGAGGTGCCCGCTCTGGAGGCGCCCGATCGCCGGCGCACACAGGCGGGGTCGCCGTCGGCACGGCCGGGCATTCAGCCGGCCTTGACCCGCGTGGCATAGAGATCGACGTACTCCTGGCCGGACAGTCGGGCGATTTCCGACATCAATGCGTCGGTCATCTCACGCAGCTTCACCTGCTCACGCTCTTGGGCCGTGTCCGCCGAGCCGTTGGTCGAGCCGTCCGCCGAGCCGTCCGCCGAGCCGTTGGTGGAGCCGTGCGCCGAGCCGTTGCTCGCGCCGTCGGCCGAACCGTTGCTCGAGCCGTCCGCCGAGCCGTTGGTCGAGCGGTCCGACCCGCCGCCATGGCGTGCTTCCCCGGAGGGACCGATGGGCATCGTCTCGCCCGGGCAGGGAGAAGCCATGGGAGGGCCGAATCGAATGGTGACCGAGTGGAAAGGCCGCATGAACAGGCTGCCGGGCGGCTGTACCGCTCTGGTGCCGACGAGACCCACCGGGATGATGGGCACATCGCACCCCAGAGCCAACCGGGCCACTCCGGTGTGCCCCCGATGGAGACGTACGTCCGGCGCCCGGGTCCCCTCCGGATAGATGCCCAGCAGGCCGCCGGCCTGGAGCACCTCGGTCGCCGTGTCGAGGGCCCGCTGCGAGGCGTCCCCGCCACCCCGTTGCATGGGAATCTGACCGGAGGCCCGAAAGAACCACGCCGTCCGCCAATTGTCGAAGTACTCGGCCTTGGCCACGTAGGTCAACCGCCTTCGGAGAGCCAGGGGCAGGAAGAAGGAATCGCAGAACGACTGGTGGTTGGCGGCGAGCACGGCCGGGCCATGGGTGGGAACGTTCTCGCGACCTTCGACCTTGACCCGCCAGAGCAGACGGAACACCGGGCTCAGCACCACCTTGAGGATCCAGTAGGCCATGGAGCAACGGTATCGCCGCATGTGATGAACTGCACCGGATGTCCGTTCGACCCCTCGGACCCTCCCCGCCCAACCCCGGCTCCCCCCTTGGTGACAGCCTGACGGCGCGTTCGTGGTCGGTCCTGGGACGTACGATCAGCCTCCCGGTGGAGGTTCGCCGGGCCGCTCAATGGGGTGTGCAGTACCTGGTGCCGCTGGACGCAGCCCAGCGCATCGTCTCCCCCACCGGCCTCGAGGCCACGGGGCCGATCCCGGGCCGGGCCCTGGTGGCCCTGGCCGTGTGCCGGTACGACGACACCGACCTCGACCCCTACCACGAGGTGGCGGTCAGCTTCGTGGTCCGGCCCCACGACGCGCCGGCACCGGCGTCGGCGGCCCGGAGGACCCGGGAATTCGCCACCGGTACCATTGGCGCCTACATCCATCGCCTCCCGGTGGACCAGGAGTTCACCTGCGTGGCGGGCCGGGATATCTGGGGGTTCCCGAAGTGGGTGACCTCGATCGACATCGACGAGCCATCGACCGTCCGGCCCGGAGCCGGCTCTGCCACGTCCGTGCGCCTGGTCGACGACGGGGTGCACGTGCTCACCCTGGGCATCGCGGCCGGCGGCCGAATCCCCCTGCCCTCCCGGGCACCGCCGAGCTACTCCTTCTCGAACGGGGTGCTGAGACGGACCACCTGGACGACGTCCTCGGAGGGGACCACCGGACGCTTCGGGGGTGCGACCCTGACGCTTGGCGACCACCCCATGGCCGACGAGTTGCGCTCGCTGGGACTGCCCAAACGAGCGCTGTTCTCGTCTTCTGCTGCGCAGATGAGGGCCTCGTTCGACGGCGCCGAGGTGGTCACGCCACGGTGATGATGGCTTGGGACTCCCGACGAACCGACCGAAGGGAGCCGGGGACGTCGGGAGCGACATCCCGAGCGACGTTCCGAAGCGACGTCCGGAGGGTCGCCGGGAGCTCCGTCCCGAGAGGCGATTGACCCTGGCCGGGTGCGCCCGTAGCTTCTAGTCACCATGCCCCGTCGACTCACGCCCAAGGGTGCCCGGCGTCGGCGAGACCTGGTGGAGTTCGCCGGGCACGCCTTCGCCGCGGACGGCTACCACGCCACCTCGGTGTCCGACATCGTCGACGGCCTCGGCGTCGGCAAAGGGGTGTTCTACTGGTACTTCAAATCGAAGGATGAACTGCTCACCGAAATCCTGGCCGGCTCCCTTCGGTCCCTGCGCCTGGCCCAGCGGGACGCCATCGCCGGCGAGCACGATCCCGCCCGCCGCATCGAGCAGGGGATCCGGGCGTCTCTGCGCTGGCAGTCCGAGCACCGCCACCTCTTCATCCTGATGGAGTTCGCCCGCACCGAGCTCCGGTTCGCCCCCATCATCCGCCAGGGCGACCAGCAGACCGTGGCCGACGCGCTGCCCCATGTCAGCGCCGGTATCACCGCTGGGCTGCTCCGAGGCGAGGACCCGGTCGTGCTGACCGAGGCCATTTTGGGAGTCACCGCCCACTTGGCCCGGGTGCTGGTGCTCGAGGGTGACGAGGACCCCGACGAGGTGGCGGCGGCAGCTATCGCCTTTTGTCGCTCGGGGTACGTGATGTCGGACAATGTCGAATCGACCAGGAGGATCGCGTGACCGAATTGGTAGCCCAAGAGGCCGGCCCGTTCATCGAGGGACTGCACTTCGGCGAGTGCCCGCGATGGCACGAGGACCGGCTGTGGTACGTGGATTTCCACTCCGGCACGGTCTCGTCGGCGGGAGCGGATGGTGACTCCAGGGTCGAGGTCGTGGTCCCCGGCGATCCGGCCGGCATCGGGTGGTTGCCCGATGGACGTCTTTTGGTTGTGGCCCGCAGGCCGCGCACGGTGCTCCGTCTCGAGGCCGACGGTCGCCTCGTCGAGCACGGGGATCTCAATCCCATGGCCGCCTTCCATGGCAACGACATGGTGGTGGACGCCCTCGGTCGGGCCTATGTCGGGAACTTCGGATTCGACCTCGACCGATTCATCGAGGAGAAGGGAGGGGCGGCGCTGGTTGAGCCACCCGGACCTCCGACCACCCCGCTGATCCGCATCGACCCGGACGGAACGGCCCACGTGGCCGCGGAGGACATGGCCTTTCCCAACGGCACGGTCATCTCCCCTGATGGCCGAACAATGATCATCGCCGAGACACTGGCCGGGCAGCTCACGGCCTTCGACGTGAGTGACGATGGGACGCTGAGCGGGCGAAGGATTTGGGCGTCGCTGACCTGGTGTGCGCCCGATGGCATCTGCCTCGATGCCGAGGGCCGGGTGTGGGTGTCCAACGCCATCTCTCCCGAGTGTCTCCTCGTGGCCGAGGGTGGCGACATCGTCAGCCGGGTGGCGACGTCCCAGACCTGTTTCGCCTGCATGTTGGGCGGCTCCGATCGACGCACCTTGTACATGATGACGGCACCGTCCAGCACCGAGTCGGTGGCCATGGCCAGTCGTTCGGCACGCATCGAGCAGGCCCGGGTCGAGGTCGGCGGCGCCGGGCTGCCCTGAATCGGCACCAGCGGATCAAGGACCGGGTTGACGGTGCGGGCGGAAAAGGCCGGGGGGCCGACGCCGGCCGGTCGGCGGGGATAAGAGCAAGCAGGGCGGGCGGGTCAGCGCAGGCGGGTCAGGGCCTTCCGGAGGCTGCGCACACCCTGTCCGATGCGCTGCTCGTTCTCGATGAGGGCGAATCGGATGTGGGCGTCGCCGCCGGGACCAAACCCCACACCAGGTGAGGTGGCCACATCCGCCTCGCTCACCAGGTATTTGGCAAACTCGAGCGATCCCATCTCGAGATAGGGCTCAGGGATCGGTGCCCACACGAACATGGTGCCCCGGGGAGGGGTGATCTCCCACCCGATTCGATTCAGTCCGTCGCACAAGGCGTCGCGGCGGGCCTGATAGGTCTCGTTGATCACCTTGGGATAGTCGGGGGCCTCGTTCATGGCCACGATGGCCGCGATCTGTATGGGCTGGAACGTCCCATAGTCGAGGTAGCTCTTGAGTTTGGTCAGCGCCTGCACGATGGCGGCATTGCCCACCAGGAAGCCGACGCGCCAACCCGCCATCGAAAACGACTTGGTCATGGTGTACAACTCGACGGCCACCTCCTTGGCTCCGGGTACCTGCAGAATCGATGGAGGCGTGTAGCCGTCAAACGCGATGTCGGCGTAGGCGAAGTCGTGGACCAGCACGATGTCGTGCTCCCGGGCGAACTCGACGAGCCGGGTCATCCAGGCCAGGTCAACGCACTCGGTGGTCGGGTTGTGCGGAAAGGAGATCACGATGACCCGGGGCTTGGGCCACGCCGACTCCCACACCTCCATCAAATTGTCGAAGAAGGCCTCTCCCGGGCTTCCGCTGGTGTCGGTACCAGGACCATCGAGGCGCACATGGCGGACATCGGCGCCGGCGAAGAGCGGCGCGTAGATATGGATGGGATACGAGGGGGACGGCACCAGAGCGGTGTCGCCCGGACCCACCAGCACCCACATGAGATGCGAGAGCCCCTCCTTGGCGCCGATGGTGGTCACCACTTCGGTGTCGGGGTCCAGTTCGACCTCGAACTGGCGAAGGTAGAGGTCGGTGATCGCCTGTCGGATCTTGGGGATGCCGCGGCTGGCCGAATAGCGGTGGTTGCGGGGGTTGTGCACCGCCTCCGCCAGCTTCTCCACTGCCACGTCGGGAGACGGAAGGTCAGGATTGCCGAAGCCCAGGTCGATGACGTCTCGGCCGTCGCGGCGAGCAGCTGCCTTCAGATCGTTGATGGTGGCGAATACGTAGGGTGGCAGCCCGTTGATTCGGCGAAACTCCATGGCCCAAGGCTACCGCCGGGCGACCATCTCCCTTGACACCATCGGGCTCCTCTCGACGCCATCGGGACCGCTCGACGCCATCAGGACCGCTCGAGCCATCAGGACGGCTCGACGCCATCGGGACTCCTCGACGTCACCCCCGCTCGACGCCGTGGGCCAGGGCGGTCCAGACGCACCGGTCATCCAGTGGTTCTGGCCGCCTCGGCAGCCTCGGCGACCATCTCGAGCGACTCGGGCCACGCACACACCGCCCACTTGGCTCCGGCCGTGGCCAGCTCGGTCAATCGAGCGGTCGCCTCAGCGGCGC
>DASZJN010000180.1:0-7693 GCA_035948045.1 Acidimicrobiales bacterium
CCCGGATCCGGTCCCGCAGATCGTCGAGGCCGGAGGCCGACAGCGTCGACGCCACCACCGGAGGCACCCTTGGTGACGGGTGCACGGGCAGCACGACCAGGTGGGCGAGGTTGGCCAGGACATGGCTGAGGTTCGGCTCCTGCCCACACCACCACGAGTCGGGTCCCCGGAGCGCCAGCTCCTCTCCGAGCAGCACCGGCGCCAGGGTGCCGAGCAGACCGGTCAGGGCGGGGTCCTCGACCACGCCGGCACCCAGAGGGTTGACCACGGCAACCCGGCCCCGTCGTGCCGCCTCCATGAGCCCGGGCACGCCCAGCAGGGAGTCCGCCCGCAGCTCGACCGGGTCGCACCATTGGTCGTCCAGGCGGCGGATGACCACGTCCACCGGGTCGAACCCGGCGAGGGACCTCAGCCAGACCCGGTTGTTGTCCACCACCAGGTCTCGGCCTTCGACCAACGCGTAGCCGAGGTAGGAGGCCAGATAGGCGTGCTCGAAGTAGGTCTCGCTCAACGGGCCGGGGGTGAGGATGACCACGCGCGGTTCGTCGACGCCATCGGGAGCCGCGGCGGCCACGCCGGCCCGGATGGAGCGGAAGAAGCCGGCCAGCCGCTCGGTTCCCGCCGCCCGATGCAGGTTGGGGAGGACACGGGAGAGAATGGTGCGGTTGACCAGGGCATACCCGAGGCCCGACGGGGCCTGGGCCCGATCGCCCGTGGCCCGGAACTGACCGTGCGAGTCCCGGACCACGTCAACCGCGGCCAGGAAGAGCCCGTGCGGGCCGGAGCTCTCCGGGGCGACGCAGGCCCGCAGGAAGGCGGGGTGCCCGAGTATCAGCTCGGCGGGAATGAGACCGTCGGCCACCAGCCGCCGATCGCCGTAGACGTCGGCGACGACGGCGTCGAGGAGGGAGACCCGCTGGGCCACGGCGGACTCGAGCGACGTCCACTCGCCCTCGTCGACCACGAGGGGACACGGGTCGAGCGACCAGGGTTGCCGCCGGCTCTGGACGTCGCCGCTCACGTTGTAGGTGGCCCCCTCGTTGCGGAGGAGCCGGGCCAGCTCGTTCCGTCGGGCCAGAAGACCGTCCGGCCCCAGCGCGGCCAGCTCCACCTCGACCTGTTTCCACCTGGTCCTGACGGTGCCGTCAGGACCGAGGTACTCGTCGGTCCGTCCCGGGAGGGCCGTGTAGGCAGTGTCCGGCCCGCGGCCCGGGGGGTGATCGGCCCCCAGGGCCTCGGCGGCGGCGGTCGCGGTCATGAAGCCACGGAGTCGGGCTGCCAGCCCACGAAGGTGGGACGGAAGTACGTCTCGTCGATCCGGTCGTGGACATCGGCCAGGGCCGCCTGCACCTCGTCCAGGAACTCGGTCAGCCCGCCGAGGGTGAGTCGGGGCACGGCCGCCGACGCCACCACCATGGATGCGTTGGTGCAGGCGTCGAGAGCCGCCTCGGCTCGGGCCAACCCCTTGAGATGCGAGCGGGTCTCGGCCAGGCAGGCACTGACGGCACGCGGGAATCGGTCGTCCTGAAGGAGGAATCGCAGGGTGGATCCCCCCTGGAGCCGGGCGGGCATGGCCCGCCGAAAGGGTTGGTAGGCGGCCAGCGATCGGAGCACGGCCATCCAGTGGACCACCTCGTAGGGGTCGTCGCCCCCGCTCGGGTGCAGGCTCTCCGAACGCACGTCGAGCACCCGCGTCGTCAGGTCGGCCCGCTCGAGGTTCTGGCCGATGGAGAGGAAGGACATCGCGTGATCTCGGCTCATGGTCCCGAGCAGGATGCCGTTGATCCATTGGCAGCCGGCGATGACCCTCCGGAGCCACTGGACGCGTCCTTCTCGGGAGTCGGCCTCGTCGAGGTGGTCGGAGCAGGCCAGCCACAGGTTGTTGCACGCCTCCCACGCCTCCCGCGGAACCACGGGTCGTGCCGTGCGTAGGTTTTCGCGGGCGACGGCGATGGCAGCCAGGATCGACGAGGGATTGTCCTTGCTGTGCAGGATGAACTCGACCACGTCCTCCTCCGCCGCCCCCAGCTTGGTCGCCCCGCCGGCCCCCCTGGCCGTGCCGGCCCCGTCGGCCCCGCCGAGCTTGCTCGCCGTGCCCGGACCGCCGGCCTCGGTCGGAGACGGGTGCCGCTCGGCGAACTCGGTGTCCACCCCGACGATGGCCAGGAGGGGTTCCCAACCCACGTCCTCACCGACCGGCATGTCCACGTGGGCATCCGTGTGGACCTGGACGAAGCGGGCCGTGCACTCGGCCCGCTCGAGGTAGCGCCCGGCCCAGTAGACGGCTTCGGCCATTCGTGCCAGCAACATGGTCGGCTCCTTGGGTTGCATCGTCGGGTCTTCGCCACTCTCGATGGAGGCGGCGTCTGGTCGGTCATCGGGGATCGTCATCCGGGTCTTCCTCTGACAATGTCGGAGCACCTCGGGCCCGGGGCGATGCGTCGCCCTCGGGCCCCCTCCGGTCGAGGTTGACCACCCAGGTGTCCTTGCTTCCGCCCCCCTGGGAGGAGTTGACCACCAGGCATCCGGCCTGCCGCGCCACCCGGGTGAGCCCACCGCGGGTCACGTAGGCCCCTTCGGGGCCGAGCAGGGTGAAGGGACGCAGGTCCACGTGCCGCGGGCCCACCTCGCCGTCGCACAGGGTGGGCGCCGTCGACAGCGGGATGACCGGCTGGGCGACCCATTTGGTCGGCTGGCTCTCGATCTGCTTCGCGGCGTGGGCGAGCTGGTCGGGCGTGGCCGAGGGGCCGACGAGCACCCCGTACCCGCCGGACTCGTTGGCGGGCTTGACGACCAGCCGCTCGAGGTTGCCGAGGACGTAGTGACGGGAGTCCTCGTCACTGCACCGGAGGGTGGGCACCGTGGCCAGGATCGGCTCCTCGTCCAGGAAGAATCGGATGATGTCGGGAACGTAGGAGTAGACCTTCTTGTCGTCGGCAATGCCGGCGCCCGGCGCGTTGACCACGGCCACGCGGCCGGATTGCCAGGCCCGGATCAGTCCGGGCACTCCCAACATGGAATCGGGCAGGAAGACCTCGGGGTCGAGATAGAGGTCGTCGATGCGGCGGTAGATGACGTCGACCTGCTGGAGGCCTTCGATGGTCCGGGCGTAGACACAGTCGTCGTCCAGGACGACCAGATCGCTCCCTTCGACCAGCTCGACACCGAGCTGCTGCGCCAGGAAGGCGTGCTCGAAGTAGGCCGCGTTGTAGATGCCCGGCGTGAGCACCACGATGGTCGGATCGCCGGTCGACGGCGAGACGGATGCCAGCAGGTTGGCCAGCCGCCCCACGTAGGGGTCGACCGGTTCGATGCTGAAGTGCCGGAACATCTCGGGAAAGACGTGCTTGGCGACCATCCGGTTCTCCAGCAGGTAGGACACCCCGGACGGGACCCGGAGGTTGTCCTCGAGCACGTAGACGGTGCCATCGGCGTCACGGATCAGGTCGCTCCCGCAGATGTGGGCCCAGATGCCTCCGGGCGGGTCCACGCCCATGCACTCGCGCCGGAAGTTCGGGGAGCCGGCGACCAGTTCCGTGGGGACGATCCCGGACTTCACCGATCGCTGGTCGTGGTAGACGTCGTCGATGAAGAGATTGAGGGCGTTGAGCCGCTGCACCAGCCCGGATTCGATGGTGGCCCACTCGTTGGACGGCACCACCCGGGGAATGATGTCGAACGGCCACGGCCTGTCCACCCCGGCGGTGCCCTCGTAGACGGTGAAGGTGACTCCCACGGCCCGCATCTCGCGATCGGCTGCCTCCTGGCGTTCCGCCAGCCCTTCGGGCCCGAGGTCGGAGAAGTGGCGCCAGAGGGCCTCCGAGGCCTCCCTGGGCTTCCCCGTGGGTCCCACCAGCTCGTCGTAGAACGGGCCCGGGTCATAGGAAGGCCACGCTGCCGCGGTCGGCTCCCGGCCGTCGACGGGCGCCAAACGGTCGTGTGCGGCTTCCACACCCCCTGTGATACGACCCTGATGGGTCTGAACGGTTGCCACCGTGTTTCGGCTCCGTGAATGTCGTGGTCCGATAGCATCACTCCAGGTGATGGGTACCGGTCCGGCCAGGTGGACCCGCCTCGGCGCTCTGCTGGCAGCGAGGCTGACTGAAGCCCCGCAGATCGCCGGCCGAGCGCCGGAAGCCTGTCGGCCTGGCCGACACGATCCACCGGACCATGCCCACCCGACCACGCCCACCCGAGAAGACCACGACCACCAGGAGGCACCGTGCCCGCAGAGACCCACGTCGCAGAGGGTCCCCTCGACCGAAGCCAAGTGCTCGACCTGATCCGCGACCTCCTGGCCGACATCCTGGAGATCGAGCCGGCCGCCATCTCGGAGTCCTCGTCATTCGCCGAAGACCTGGATGCCGACTCGCTGGCGCTGATCGAATTGGTGGAGGGCCTCGAGGAGGAGCTCGGCGAGCGCTCGGTGGGATTCCGCATCGACGATGAGGATCTCGAGGAGCTGCGGACCGTGCGGGACGCGGTGGACTACGTCTACGCCAAGCTCGGAGGGGCCTGAGGCGCCCGATGGCGCCCTCCCCCGACTCGGGAACGCCCGGGAGGGAAGACCGGCTGGCCGGTCGGATCGGTTACCACTTCGACGACCCGACGCTCCTGGATCAGGCCATGGCCCACCGATCGTGGTGCGCCGAGCAGGAGGGACGCACGTCCAACGAGCGGCTCGAGTTCCTTGGTGACGCGGTGTTGGGCCTGGTCGTGGCCGACTACACCTACCGAAACCATCCAGAGCTGTCGGACGGCCTGATGTCCAAGGTGCGGGCCTCGGTGGTCAATACGAAGGTCCTGGCCGAGGTGGCGCTGGACCTGGGGGTTGCCGAGCTCCTCCGGCTGGGTCGGGGGGAGGATCTGTCTGGGGGCCGGGCCAAGGACTCCATCTTGGCCGACGCCACCGAAGCGGTCATCGGCGCCGTCTACCTCGACGGCGGCCTGGCCGAGGCCGAACGGCTGGTGCTATCCCTGCTCAAGGACCGTATTGCCGGCGCCGTGGGTGAACCCGGCGAGTCGGATCACAAGAGCCGGCTCCAAGAGCAGACCGTCCGTGGTGGCCAGGGAGTTCCCCGCTACGAGGTCGAGGGTTTCGGGCCCGATCATGCTCGGAGGTACCTGGCCACGGTGTACGTTGCTGGCCAGCGCCTCGGAACGGGGGAGGGGCGGTCCAAGAAGGACGCCGAGCAGGCCGCCGCCCAGGCGGCCGGTGGATCGTTGGAGGTCGAGAGAGGCGGGGGGGATGCCTGAGCTTCCCGAAGTTGAAACCATTCGGCGCGACCTCCAGAGCGAGGTGGTGGGCCGGAAGATCAAGACGGTCGAGGTCAGGAACGGACGGACCGTCCGGCGCCACCAGAGCGCCAAGCACTTCCGCGCCCGGTTGGAGGGCCACACCCTCAAGTCCATCGACCGGGCGGGAAAGTACCTGCTGCTGGGCCTCGAGGACGGGCAGACGCTGGTTGTCCACCTGGGCATGAGCGGGCAGCTCCAGCGGGCCAAGAACGTCAAGGTGGCCAAGGCGCCCCACACCCACGTGGTCATCACGTTCACCCAGGGCGGGCAGTTGCGCTTCGTGGATCCCCGCACGTTCGGGGAGCTGTTCGTGTCGGCGGCTCCCGAGGACGGCCAACCGGCCCTGCCGGAGCTCTCCCACCTGGGCTTCGATCCCCTCGAGGACGTTATGAGCTGGGAGAAGTTCTGGGTACTGCTGGCGGCGCGCAAGAGCGGGCTGAAGGCGCTCCTGATGGATCAGGAGTTCGTGGCCGGGATCGGCAACCTCTATGCCGACGAGATCCTCTTCGCCGCCGGGCTCCGCTATGACCGGCTTTCGAACTCCCTGTCCTCCCAGGAGGTGCGCCGCCTCTATCGGGCCATGGTCGAGACCCTGGCCGAGGCGGTGAAACGGCGTGGCTCCTCGCTGGCCGACGAGCAGTACCGAGACCTGTTCGGCGAGGTGGGCGACTATCAGGATCAGCACCAGGCCTACGACCGTGAGGGACAGGCCTGCCGCCGGTGCCGCGCCACCATCGTCAGGGTGAAGTCGGGTGGGCGCTCGACCTACTTCTGCGATCACTGCCAGGTGTGACCCCGGGCCTGGCGCTCGGTGGACAGAGGATCGGTGTCGGGCATAGCACCGCCTACCCCGCGGCGACCGATAGGGTGAGCCACCGGTGTTCCTGAAGTCACTTTCCCTCAAAGGATTCAAGTCCTTCGCTGACCCGGCGGTGCTCGAATTCGAGCCCGGGATCACCGTGGTGGTCGGTCCCAACGGGAGCGGCAAGTCCAACGTCGTGGACGCGGTCGCCTGGGTGCTGGGGGCCCAGGGCCCGAGGACCCTGCGCTCGGCGAAGATGGAGGACGTCATCTTCATGGGGACGGCCAACCGCCCTGCCCTCGGGCGGGCCGAGGTGACCCTCACCATCGATAACAGCGCCGGCAAGCTGGCCACCGACCTGGCCGAGATCACCATCACCCGGACGCTGTTCCGATCGGGCGACAGCGAGTACGCCATCAACGGGACGCCGTGCCGCCTTCTCGACATCCAGGAGCTGCTGTCCGACACCGGCGTGGGCCGACAGCAGCACGTCATCATCAGCCAGGGTCACCTCGACGCCATCTTGGAGGCCCGTCCCGAAGACCGTCGGGCGGTCATCGAAGAGGCGGCCGGGGTGCTCAAGTACCGCCGGAGGCGGGAGCGGTCCGAGCGGCGCCTGGCCTCGACCGAGGAAAACCTCGAGCGGCTCTTCGACCTGGTCCGGGAGGTCAAACGGCAGATCCGGCCCCTTGAGCGCCAAGCCGCGGCCGCCCGCTCCTATACGGGGTTGGCCGACGAGCTGCGGTCGGTGCGCCTGTATGTGGCCGGCGCGGAGTTGCGGGCCCTCGACTCCCGCCACGCCGAGGGGACCAAGCTCCACACGGAGTTGGAGGCCTCGGAGGAGACCCTGCGGGCATCACTGAGCCAACTCGACGCCGACACCGAGAGAACCGCCGACGAGATGTCGGCCCAGCGGGAGTCCGACCTGGCCTCTGCCCTCGGGCGCGCCGAAGGGATGGTGGAGCGGGCCCGCGGCCTGTCGGGTGTGCTCCGCGAGCGGCAGCGGTCCCTCGCTCAGGCGCTCGACGCCGCCGCCGACGCCGATGTCGTCTCCACCCTCGAGGCCGAGGGCGCCCGGTTGGCCGAGGAATTGGAAGTCGCCGAGGCCGAGGGGGCGACGCTGGCTCCGGAACAGGAGACGCTGGCTGCGACCGAAGCGGCGGCGACCGCCGAGCTCGAAGCCCATCTCGAGACGTGGGGCGACGGGGCCGAGCTCCGCGAGGCCGAGCAGGCGGTCACGGTGGCCCGTGGGCAGCTGGGCTCTCTTGATCATGCCCTCGAACGGGATCGCCGAGCCCTCGACCACCTGAGCGCCCGGCTGACCTCCGCCGAGCGTCGCTCCGCCCTGCTGGAGGGCGAGGACCACGAACTCGGTGAGCGCCTGGCCGAGACCGAGCAGGCCCGCCACCAGATGCAGACCACGGTGGCCGAGACCGAGGCCGCCCACGGTCGAGCGTCCCGGCAGCTGGAGGTGGCCGAGGAGGCCCTCCGCCAGGCCGAGCAGGAGCTCCACCGCTCGACCGCCCGGGCCGACGCGCTCGAGCGGGCGCTCGACGAAGCCCGTGGTGCCGCGGGTGCCGAACTGCTGGCCGG
>DASZJN010000181.1:0-3399 GCA_035948045.1 Acidimicrobiales bacterium
CTTTCGCTAACGGCGCACCGGGACCAACGGCGGTCGCGTCGAACGATCCCCATGGAGTTCGGAGGAGCGGGTATGACGGATCTGCTGGTCACCGTGGGGGATCTGACGATCACCGACCGGTTCTACGCAACCCGGTCGATGACCGAGTCGCTGGCCTCCCCCCTGTCCGCCGAGGACCAGACCGTCCAGTCCATGGCCGATGTGAGCCCGACCAAATGGCACCGGGCCCACACGACGTGGTTCTTCGAGACGTTCCTCCTGACTCCCAACCTCGCCGGCTACCGACCCTTCCACCCCGACTTCGCCTACCTGTTCAACTCCTACTACGAAGGGGTCGGCGCCCGGTATCCCCGCCACGACCGCGGCCAGCTGTCGCGACCCGGCGTCAACGAGATCGCCGACTACCGGGCCCACGTGGACCACGCCATGGCCACCCTGCTCGAGGATCCGGCCTGCGGGTCGTGCGCGGGACTGGTCGAGCTCGGCATCCAGCATGAGCAGCAGCACCAGGAGCTCTTGCTGATGGACATCAAGCACGTACTGTCCCGCAATCCGCTGCTGCCCGCCTACGACGCCGTGCGGATGCCCAAGCCCACCACCGCGGGCGAACCCACCTGGACCCATCACCCCGAGGGCACCTACCAGCTCGGCCATTCGGGCCCGGGGTTCTGCTTCGACAACGAGCTTCCCCGCCATCGGGAGTACCTCGACGCGTTCGCCCTGGCCGACCAGCCGGTGACGTGCGGCGAGTGGCTGGCCTTCATGGAGGACGGTGGCTACCGCCGCCCCGAGCTGTGGCTGTCCGACGGGTGGGCCATCGTGCAGGCCGAAGGATGGGAGCACCCCCTCTACTGGCTGGAGTCGGACGGGGCCTGGCTGGAGTTCACCCTGGGCGGCCCGACCCCGCTCAACCCGGCCCAGCCGGTCTGCCACATCAGCTACTACGAGGCCGACGCCTTCGCCCGGTGGGCCGGAGCGCGGCTTCCCACGGAGGTCGAGTGGGAGGTGGCCGCGGCCGGGCGGCCGCTGACCGGCCAGTTCCTGGACCACACCAAGCTCCATCCCACCCCGGTGGCCGGCTCGCCCACCGGGGCCACGCCGTTCGGCAACATCTGGCAGTGGACTTCCTCGGCCTACAGCCCCTACCCGGGGTTCGAGCCCGCACCCGGGGCCGTGGGCGAGTACAACGGCAAGTTCATGGTCAACCAGTACGTGCTCCGGGGCGGATCGTGCGTGACTCCGCCCGACCACATCCGGGCCTCGTACCGGAACTTCTTCCCCCCGTCGGCCCGGTGGGCGTTCTCCGGCCTGCGGATGGCCAGAAACGGCTGAACCGCGGGACCTACCCACCTCGCCGAAGGAATGCACAGCCCATGACCGACGTCATCCCCCCCACCATCGACATCCACCTGTCGCCCCGCGATCTCCGCGACGCCATGGAGCAGGACGTCCGGACCGGCCTCACGGCGGTGCCGAAGATGCTCCCGCCCGTCTACTTCTACGACGAGCGGGGCAGCAAGCTGTTCGATGCCATCACCAGGCTGCCGGAGTACTACCCGACCCGGTCCGAGCGCTCGATCCTCGACGCCCACGCCAAGGACATCGCCGAGGGCTCCGAGGCGGACACGCTGGTGGAGCTGGGTGCGGGCACCTGCGAGAAGTCACGGGTGCTCCTCGACGCCATGCAGTCGACGGGTCTGCTGCGGCGGTTCGTTCCCCTCGACGTGAGCGACACCACGCTGTGGGAGGCCGCCACGGCGCTGGCCGAGGAGTACCCGGGTCTGGAGGTCAGTGCGGTGGTCGGCGACTTCCACCGGCACCTCGACCTCCTGCCCACGGACGGCCGCCGGCTGTTCGCCTTCCTCGGCGGGACGATCGGCAATCTCGACCCGGGGCAGCGGCGCGAGTTCTTCATCCAACTCGGCAAGGTCATGATGATGGGCGATCGGCTGCTGCTCGGGACCGACCTGGTGAAGGACCGCACTCGCCTGGTGGATGCCTACGACGACGCCGCCGGGGTGACGGCCGAATTCAATTGCAACGTGCTCCACGTGCTCAACCGCGAGCTCGGGGCCGACTTCGATCCGGCCCGGTTCGAGCACGTGGCCCGGTGGAACGAGCCCGACCAGCGCATCGAGATGTGGCTGCGGTCCGAGCAGGACCAGCAGATCCATGTGGCCGACCTCGACCTGGACCTGGCCTTCAGGGCGGGCGAGGAGATGCTCACCGAGATCAGCACCAAGTTCTCGCCGACGGCGCTCGAGGCCGAGCTCAACGAGTGCGGGTTCGTGGTCGAATCCATGTACGCCTCCGAAGGCGACGAGTTCCTGATGACGGTGGCCCGACCGTCGTCGTGACCGGCCCCGGGCCACGGCTGGTCTGACGGGCGGGCCGTCCCGACACCGGCCGCGGCCTCATCCTCCGACGAGGTCCTTCACGGCGGCCTCGATGGCCCGGTGGAAGGTCGGATAGGCGTAGATCATGTGCCGGAGCCGGGTGGTCGGCACCTCGGCGTGGACGGCCAGGGTGAGGAGGCCGAGTACCTCGCCACCCCAGGGGCCGACCGAGGTCGCCCCGACCAGCACCTCGCGGTCGGCGTCCGCCACCAGCTTGATGAAGCCCCGGTTGCCCGCCTTGTGGATCCATCCCCTGGTCGAGGTGGGGATCGCGGCCATCCCCACCCGCACTTCGAGGCCGCGTTGGCGGGCCTCACGTTCACCGAGCCCCACCGAGCCGATCTCCGGATCCGTGAAGGTGACCCGGGGGACGGCCCGATAGTCGGCCGCCACCACCGGTCTCCCCAAGATGTCGTTGACGACGATGTCCGCCTGATACATCGACATGTGGGTGAACGCCCCCTTGCCGGTCACGTCGCCGATGGCCCACACCCGGTCGACTCCTTCCACCCGCATGTGGTCGTCGACGGGCAGGGCCCGGGCGGACTCGTCGAGGCCGATGGTCGCCACCTTGAGGGCTGCCAGGTCGGCCCGGCGCCCGGTGGCCACCAACAGCCGGTCGACCACCAAAGGCTCCGAGTCGGCCAGGGCGACCGAAAACCGTCGTCCGTCGTGATGCACGGACTCGACGGTCATGCCGGTCCGGACATCGATCCCCTCCGCCGCGAACACTTCGGCCAACAGCGCTCCGGACTCGGGCTCCTCGGGGCCGATCAGGCAGGGCCCGGCCTCGAGCACCGAGACCCTGGACCCGAACCGGTGGAACACCTGGGCCAGCTCGACGCCGATGGCCCCACCACCCAGCACGCCCAACGACGCCGGGACCTCCTCGGTCTCGATGGCCTCGCGGTTGGTCCAGTACGGCGTGTCCGACAACCCCGGTACCGGCGGAGTCCAGGCGCGTGTCCCGATCCCGACCACCACGGCCCGACCCGCCTCGATG
>DASZJN010000182.1:0-5221 GCA_035948045.1 Acidimicrobiales bacterium
GACACCGGGGGTTGGGTGTTGGCATGGGTCGGGTTGTGGTACCCGCTGGACACGATCTTCTTCACACCGCTCGGCTACGGGCGGGAGAACCGCGTCCTGCAGTTGCTCCACGACGCGGAAGTCGTCGTCCGCCCCCACACCTGAACCTGCGCCGACACGGACGGGGTCGATCGCGTGGTTCGACCACCGACAACGTCAGTGGGGACGGAGGGAGTCGAACCCTCACTGGAGGCGGTTTAAGCGCCCTGCCTCTGCCATTGGGCTACGTCCCCGACGGGCTCGTGGCGACGCTCGCTCGTAGCGCATCCCCGCCGTGAATCCCAAGGAAACCATAGGCGCATACTGCCCGGCAGGCGTCGGAATCCGGGCGCCGCCCTAAAGAACCAACCACGATCGGTCGATGGTCACCAAACGGAAACGAGGCTGTTCGCCGCCAGGCGGGCACGCCGATCAGGATCAGGCGGGGCGCGCATCCCAAGGGTGACTCGATACCAGGATGTGAGACCCGACCGTTGCCGAGTGGTCAGGAGTCGTGCAGTCCGTGGTCAAGCGTCGCAAAGTCTGGGCAGCGTCAATGCGGGCGGGCGTCGCGGTTCTCACCGCGTGCACAATCATTGCCATCGTGGCTGCGGTGAACCCTCCTGGCGCCACCAGAGCATCCTCGGGCGCAGTAGCGGTTCACCAGGTGCGCCAGAGCAGCGGTGCCGGCCTCAGAGCCCCCATCGTGGGACTGGTCCAGACTGCCGATGCTCGGGGCTACTGGCTGGTGGGCGCGGACGGCGGGATCTTCACCTTCGGCAACGCCGCGTACTACGGCTCGACCGGTAACCTCCTTCTCAACCAGCCCATCGTGGGCTTGGCCGCAACCCCCGACGGCCACGGCTACTGGCTGGTGGCGGCGGACGGAGGCATCTTCACCTTCGGGAGCGCCGCGTTCTACGGCTCGACCGGGGCCATCCGCCTCAACCAGCCCATCGTGGGCATGGCCGCCACCCCTGACGGCCGCGGCTACTGGTTGGTGGCCTCCGACGGCGGCATCTTTGCGTTCGGCAGCGCCGCGTTCTACGGCTCGACCGGCGGCGTCGCCCTCAACCAGCCCATCGTCGGAATGGCCGCCACCCCCGACGGCCGCGGCTACTGGCTGGTGGCCTCCGACGGCGGCATCTTCACCTTCGGGAACGCCGGGTTCTACGGCTCGACCGGGGCCATCCGCCTCAACCAGCCCATCGTGGGCATGGCTTCCACCCCCGACGGCCGTGGCTACTGGTTGGTGGCCTCCGACGGCGGCATCTTCACCTTCGGGAACGCCGGGTTCGCCGGCTCGACCGGAGGAGCTCCCTTCGGAGGAGTGACGGTGGCGATGGCGTCCCACCACCCCGGGACCGGCTACTGGACCACGACCAGCCTGGGGAAGGTCTCCAACTTCGGCGACGCGCCGTCCTTGGGATCGCTGGCCAACTCCACTCCTTCCAGCAGCCCCGCGTCGGGCGTCCTGTCGGCCAACATCCCCCCGTCGCCCAACTTCTTGGCGGCCTGCTATCCCCACAACACCGGTCAAGCGTGCATGTCCCAGATTGAGCAGGCCACGACCAATGCCCGCGCCGCCGAGGGGCTCGGGCCGATGACCCTGCCGTCGAACTTTGCCTTCCTCACTCCGGCGGAGCAGGCGTTCGTGACCACGGACATCGAACGCGTGGATCGCGGACTGCCGCCGTTCGTGGGACTGGTGGACGCATTCAACGCCGATGCACAGGCCGGGGCACAGGGAAACTCCGACCCGATCCCGAGCCAGGTACCGCCCGGGCTGAGGATCACGGCCTGGGCCAGCAACTGGGCGGAGAACGGCAATCCCCTCGGCTCCAACTACTTCTGGATGTACGACGACGGCATCAACAGCGGCAATGTCGACTGCACGCCCTCGAACCAGGCCGGGTGCTGGGCGCACCGCAAGAACGTTCTCGGGCTGGCCGACTACCAGGCGACCTACGGAGGCATCCTGCTGATGGGGGCCGGCGAGGCCTACGGGACCTTCTCCAACAACTGGGCCTCCGACGCCGCGCTCATGGTGTTGGCCTCCGGCCCGATGCCAGCGCTGAGCTACTCCTGGGCCGCGGCGGTGGCCGCCGGGGCCCGCTAGCCCTCGGGCCTCATCCCGGACTCAGCAGTACCGTGGATCGGCATGGACCGACGAGTGGCACTACTCACCCAGACGGCCGGCTATGTGGGACCGGAGCTGGCCCGGCGACTGGTCGACGGGCACCATCTGGTCCTTCATGCACCCACCGAGTCACTGGTCGATGAGCTTCGCTCCCTCGGAGGGCAGGTCGAGGTGGTACCGGCCGCAGACGTCGATCTGCGCACGGCCGAGGGCAATCGGGTGCTGGTCGGCAGGGCTCTGGCCCGATTCGGGCGCGTCGACGCCGCCGCCTTCGTCACCGGTTCCGGCATCATCACGGGGCGATTCCTCCAGATCTCTCCCGAGGATTGGGATCGGACCAAGGCGGGCAACCTCGACATGGTCTTCCACGGGCTACAGGCGCTGATCCCCCCGATGGTGGAGCGGGGCTCCGGCGACATCGTCATGTTCACCAGCGCCACCGGGGCCCGACCTGAGCCCGGCGTCTCCACCTACGCGGCCACCCGGACCGGCGCCAACGCCCTGGTCCGCGCCGTCGGTCAGGAGCACGCCCGCAACGGCCTGTGCATCAACGCCATCGGGACCAACTTCATGGACTTCCCCGGGTTCCTCAAGGCCAGCGGGGCGGGCTCGGATCCCGAACTTCGGCGGAAGATCGAAGGGCAGGTGCCGGCGCGCCGCCTCGGCGGGATGGCCGAGCTGGCCGAATTCGCCGCCGTCCTCCTCGAGGGCCGTACCCGCTTTCAGACCGGCCAGTTCTTCAGCTACAGCGGCGGCTGGAGCGCCTGACGCCTCCACCCAGCGTCCGCCGGTAGCAGAGTCCTAGCGGGTGACCACCAGGGAGACGATGGGTTCCAATGCCCCGAGTTCCTCGTCCCGCGGACGCTCGACCTCGTGCGCCATCCCGGCCGATCCCGGCCATGGCCCGAACACCTTGGTCGGGCGAGACTCCGGATCCCACGCCGGCCAGCCCTGCGGTGCACCGGACCGGGCGAAGGCGACCCAGGCCCGTCGCATGGCGGCGGACAGGGCGAAGGCTTCCTCGCCGCCTCCCGAGAATCCCTGCACGCCAGGGTTGTGGACCGATCCGAACACGAAGGGGATCTCGAGGGCATGGCACGAGCCCAACACGCCCCCGAAGGCCGGAGACTCCCACGTGAACAGGTAGCAGTAGGTGCCGACGCCCGGGTCGGCAGCCGCGGCATGGGCGTCGGCCAGACGAACAGTGGGCATGCGGAAGAGCGCATCGGTCGAGATGGCCACCCACAGATCCCGGGGGGTCGCCGCCTCACCTCGGCCGAGGCGCGCCTCTCGCACGGCGGCGATCAAGGTGTCGGTCGCGTCGGGCTCGGGAACGAACCGCATCACCCAGCGGCGCAACCCCTCGTCGTCCAGCGTGCTCAACTTGGGATTGCCCGCCGCGAAGAACCCGGCTTCGTCGCGCGTCGTCCCGACCAACAGCGGCACGCCGGATGCAGAGCCGGACGCGACTTCCACGTCAGGCGGGGCCGAAAGCAGTCCGCCGTCGACGACGGGCATCACCAACAGTCCCGACAGATCCCGGGTGGCCTGGAGTCCGAGGTCAGCGGCGGCACGCACCAGCTCTTCGACAGGAACTCGCTCCAATGCCTCTCGGGTCATGGGTACGCCGAGGTGGTCAACGAGCTCCTCGGCCCTCTTCGAGGCCTGCTCGGCCGAGTGGACGTTGGGCGGTCCGCTCTCGACGACGGCCCGGTGGAACAGGCCCCGGGCCGCGGGCACGGCGAGGAGCGCGGCCACGCTCATCCCGCCGGCGGACTCGCCGAACAGGGTCACGTTGCCGGGGTCGCCCCCGAACCCGGCGATGTGGTCACGTACCCACCGGAGGACGGCCACCTGATCGGCCAGGCCCCAGTTCCCGAAGCCCGACCACTCATCGTCGTGCAGCCAGGTCTGACCCTCATCCTCCAGCGCGGGATGGGCCAGGAAACCGAGCATCCCCAATCGATAGTTGAAAGTGACCACCACCACGTCGCCCTCGCGAGCCAGCATCCCGCCGCGATAGAGGCTTCCAGCCCCGGAGCCCGAGACGAACGAACCGCCGTGGACCCACACCATCACCGGCCTCCGGCCCCCTTCGAGCCCGGGAGTCCACACATTGAGGCTCAGGCAGTCCTCCGAGTGCTCCTCCGGCTCGCCGCCGAGGGACATCTCGAGTACGCCCGGCGACTGGGGGGCGATCGGACCGAACGACTTGCAGTCCCTGATCCCCGTCCACGGCTCGGGAGGAGCGGGGGGCCGCCAGCGACCAGGCCCTTCCGGAGAGGCGGCGTAGGGAATGCCCGAATACGACCACAGCCCGCGCCGCCGTACTCCTCGGACTCGGCCACCCTGGACCTCCACCACACCGTCCATCGTGAGACCTCCAGTTCGCCGGCCCAGCTGCCGATATACATCAGACAACCTACCGACCGGTATGACGTGACCACTGGCCGTGGCGCCCGAACGACGCACCGGGCAACTGTACGGCCACACAGGGAGACAATCCGGCCATACACCCGAATCCGCCGTTCCACCTGGCCGGATCGTGTACCGCGCCGGAGGGCGGAACGGATCGGTTCATAGGACACGGCTCAGCGCAGTGCGCCTCGCAGAAGGGAGCAGTTGGGGTGAAGAAGGGGCAAGGGCCACCGGTGGACGAGCACGTCCGCGCCCACGTGGCCCATTGGGCCGAACGGGAACCGAGGCTGGGCGCATGACGCGGGTCAGGATCAGACGCGTCGCCATGGCGGCGGCGCTGGTCTTCTCCGTCAGCACGTTGAGCGCGGCGTTGTCGCCCGGCCTGGCCAGCGCGACCGGAACCACCGGTGCGACAGGCTCGACTGCCCCCAACCGTTCGACAACCTCGACGACCTCGACCACCTCGAGCCCCGCCGCCTTGCCATCCCAGATCGATTCGACCGAAGCCCTCGTTGCCGCATTGGCGACACAGATCTCCCAACAGCAGGCCGTGCTGGCGCAGGCTGACGAGCAGTACAACCAGGCCGTGGTCAACCTGACGGCCACCCAAGCCTCGCTCCGGGCCACCACCGCATCGATCACCGC
>DASZJN010000183.1:0-13107 GCA_035948045.1 Acidimicrobiales bacterium
CGGGCTGTCTGGGCTCGCCGCCGCCCGCGCCCTCCAGGCATCAGGAGTGGAGGTGACCGTGCTCGAGGCGCGGTCACGGGTCGGAGGTCGCACCGAGGGTGGTGCCACCGCGGACGGGACCCCCGTCGAGCTCGGCGGCCAGTGGATCGGGCCCACCCAGACCCGCATGTATGCCCTGGTCCACGAGCTGGGCCTGGAGACGTTCCCCACGTTCAACACCGGTGAGCACGTGGTCCAGCTCGGAGGATCTCGGAGTCGGATGGCCTCCCACCGCGGGGCGGTGCCCAAGCTCAATCCGTTCGTGCTCGCCGATCTCTTCCAGGGTATGACCCGCTTCAAGCGTCTGGCCGACCGGGTGCCGCTCGACCGGCCGTGGGCGGCACCGGGAGCCAGGGCCCTCGACAACCAGACCTTCGAGACCTGGATCGTCCGCACGCTCCGCACGAGGACGGCCCGGGACTACTTCAGGGTGGCGACGGAGGCGGTGTTCTCGGCGGAGAGCGGCAACCTCTCCGCCCTCCACGCTCTGTTCTACGCCCACTCCGGCACCGACCTGGAGGGTCTCCTGAGTACCGATGGAGGCGCCCAGCAGGATCGGATCGTCGGTGGCTCGGTACTCGTATCCGAGGCCATGGCGGCCGGACTCGGGGACCGGGTGCGCCTGGACAGCCCGGCGCGCCGCATCGAGCAACACGGCCATCGGGTGTCGGTCACGACCCGGGGCGGAGAGGCCTTCGAGGCCGATCGGGTCATCGTGACTCTGCCCCCGACCCTGGCGGGCCGCCTCGAGTACCACCCGATTCTCCCCTCGTGGCGTGACCAGCTCACCCAGCGCCTTCCCGCCGGTTCGGTCATCAAGCTCTACGCCGTCTACGACGAGCCGTTCTGGCGGGAGGAGGGACTCACGGGACAGGCGGCGTCCGACCAGGGCCCGATCAAGGTGACCTTCGACAACTCGCCGCCCAGCGGGAGGCCTGGCGTGCTCATGGGATTCATGGAGGCCAACGACGGCCGCGCCGCAGCCCGCCTGCCACTGGCCGAGCGTCGCGCCGCGGCAGTGGCCTGCTTCGTTCGCTACTTCGGGCCCCGGGCAGCCAGCCCGCTCGAGTACATCGAACGCGATTGGATGGCCGAGGAGTTCAGTAGGGGTTGCTACGGCGCCCACTTCACCCCCGGAGTCTGGAGTGACTACGGTCAGGCGCTGATCCAACCGGTCGGACTGGTCCATTGGGCGGGAGCAGAGTGCTCCCCGGTGTGGAACGGGTACATGGAGGGCGCCGTCCGTTCGGGAGAGCAGGCCGCGGAGGACGTCGTGTCCGCTCTGTCGTGAGACGGGTCCTTGGCGGACAGGTCGGGATCGTCGGCCGCGGTCCGGGCGGACCTCAGGCGGTGGCCACCATTCGCACCGCGTCAACCAATCGATCGAGCTCCACCTCGTCGTTGTAGTAGTGGGGCGAGGCGCGCACCACCGAGGTCGGGTTTGGTGGGGTCATGTCGAGCCTGGCCCACGGAGCCTCGCTCACCGACACGTTGATGCCCATGGCCGACGCAGACCGGGCCACGACGGCTGGGGCGCACTGGGCAACGGTGAAGGTGACGATGCCGCTGCGACGTGACCCACCGTCGTGGACCACCACCCCCGGGATCTCCAGCAGGTGCTCGCGCAACCGCTCGCCAAGGTGGCCCACCCGGCCGGCGATGGCGTCGAGGCCCAAGGCCAGGGCATGGTCGATGGCCACGCCGAGGCCCAGGTGGGCGGCAACGGGAACCTCGAAGTCGAGGAAGCGGTCGGCTCCCTCCCGCAGTCGGTAGTGACCGGCGTCCTCCCACAACGCCGAGCTCCATCCGATGCCCGGGGGGCGGAGCCGGTCGGCGAATTCCCCCCGCACGAAGAGCAGCCCGGTCCCGCGGGGACCGCGCAGCCACTTGCGGCCGGTGGCGGTGGCCACGTCGCAGCCGATCCGTTCGACGCTCACCGGGATCTGCCCCACACTCTGGCAGGCGTCGAGGAAGAAGGGGACACCGGCGCGGCGACAGGCGGCCCCGGCTTCCTCGACCGGGTTGATCAGGCCGCGGTGGGTGCCGATGTGGGTGAGGGCGGCCAGGGCGACGCCCCCGGAGCCAAGGGCCAACGCCAGCCCGTCGAGGTCGATGGTCCCGTCCTCGGTGCTCGGCACGGCCTCGATGGTGGCCCCGGTCAGCTCGCACACCTGGAGCAGTCCGAGGTAGTGGCTGTCGTAGGCGATCCGGTCGACCAAGAGCCGGTCACCGCGGCCGACGCCCCCTCCCAGGGCGAACCCCCACACGGCCTTGGTCCACGACTGGGTGTCCGATCCGGTCAGCACCACGTCGCCGTCGTCGGCTCCCAGCAAACGGGCCGCCGTTGACCGGACGGTGGCCAGCCGGTCGGCAACGGCATCGGCGGCCTCGTAGCCGCCCCGCTCCGATTCGAATCGGAGGTGGTCCACCATGGCCTCGACCGTGGCTGTGGAGGGCAGGGCCGCCCCGGCGTTGTTGAGATGGGCCACCTTCGAGGAGCCCGGAGTGGCGGCCCGCTCGGCGGCCACGTCGATAGTGCCGGTCACAGCTTCGAAATCTACCAACGGCGGTGTCATCGACCGGTCGGCGACGGCGGCGGCCGGGGGTGTGTTCCGACGGGCACGTCGCTAGGGTCGAACAATGGTCGAACGCACCGAGCCGCTTCTGGAGGGAGCAGTCGATCCGGATCCCTTGGCGCAGTTCGGACGATGGTTCGACGATGCCGCGGAGGTCATGACCAGTCCGGAGGCGATGGTCGTGGCCTCTGCCGATGCGCAGGGGCGACCATCGGCCCGGATGGTGCTCCTCAAGGCCTGGGGCGAGGAGGGATTCGTCTTCCACACCAACTACGACAGCCGCAAGGGCCGCGAGCTCGCCGACAACCCCCACGCCGCGCTGCTGTTCTACTGGGAGCCGATCGGTCGCCAGGTACGAATCGAGGGCCCCGTGGAGCGCACCGACGGCCGGGAGTCGGATGCCTACTTCCTCACCCGGCCCCGGGGCGGCCAGATCAGTGCCTACGCCTCCCACCAGAGCCGGACCATCGAGGACCGGGGGCGGTTGGACGCCAGGGTGGAGGCGCTGCAGGCCGAATATGCAGGTCGAGATGTGCCCCGCCCGGCGTGGTGGGGAGGGCTGCGTGTCTCCCCACGGGTCTTCGAGTTCTGGCAGAACCGGGAGGACCGGCTCCACGACCGGCTCCGGTACGCAAGCGGTTCGGCCGGGTGGGAGGTCACCCGACTCCAGCCCTGAGGCCCTGGGTCGGGAGCCCGGCCGTTCCATTGGGGGCGCACTATGTTTCTGGTCATGGCAGACGACAAGGCGCTGGTGCGCGATCGGACCGACCAGCTGCTCGGCGAGATCGATCCCCGGACGGCGAAAGCGGAGGAATTCCGCTCCCGCCAATACGACCTCGGACTGGCCTGGGTCTCCTTCCCCGAGGGGTACGGGGGGCTCGGCCTTCTACCCGACCTGCAACGGGAGGTCGACCGGCGGCTGGGCGAGGCCGGGGCCCACCCGCCCGGGGCCCGAGAGTTCTTCGGGTTGACCATGGCCGGTCCCACCGTGGTCACCCACGGTACGGAGGAACTACGCCAGCGCCTCCTGCGCCCAACCTTCACCGGCGAGGAGTCGTGGTGCCAGCTGTTCAGCGAGCCCGGGTCGGGATCGGACCTGGCCGGCCTGGCCACCCGGGCCATCCGTGACGGTGACGAGTGGGTCATCACCGGGCAGAAGGTGTGGAACACGCTGGCCCACATCGCGGACCGGGGAATGTTGGTGGCACGGACCGACCCGGAGGCGCCCAAGCACAAAGGGCTGACCTACTTCGCCCTGGACATGCACGCGCCGGGGGTGGATGTGCGCCCCCTGCGCCAGATGACGGGCGAGGCCGAGTTCAACGAGGTCTACATGACGGAGGTCCGGGTCCCGGATGCGGACCGGGTCGGTGACGTCGGCGAGGGGTGGCGGGTGGCCATGACCACCCTGTCCAACGAGCGCAGCACCATCGGCGGCGGCGGCGGGCCGCCGACCCGCGGGTCCGGGTCCATCGCCGAAGCGCTGCGCATCTGGAAGAGCAACGGCTCCCGTCAGAATCCCGTCGACCGGGACCGGCTCACGCGATCGTGGATCGAGGCCGAGGTGCTCCGGCTGACCAACATGCGGGCGAGCCAGAACCGGAGGGCCGGAAACCCGGGCCCCGAGGGCTCGATCGCCAAGCTGATGTTCGCCGAGGTGAACAAGCGCACCTACGAGCTCTGCATCGATCTGCTGGGACCGTCGGCCCTGGTCGACTACGACTACACCATGCGGCGGTCGGAGGCACTGGGCCTGGTCGGTCCCCCCGGATCGGCCCGCAAGATGTTCATCCGCTCGCGGGCCAACTCGATCGAGGGCGGCACGTCGGAGATCCAGCGCAACATCCTGGGCGAGCGGATCCTCGGCCTGCCCGGCGATGTCCGGGTCGACAAGGAGATGCCGTGGTCGAAGGTACCCAGGAGCTGATGTCTTCGGGCCGCTCGGCTTCCCCATCCCCACGCCGGTGTGCCGCCGGGACTCCGCCCGGGTGACCGACGCACGCGAGTTCCTCGGCATGGAGCCGGTGGGTGACGAGTTGCACTGGCGGCTGGAGGTGGTACCCGAGCTCACCACGCCGGGCCACTTCCTGTTCGGAGGGTGTGGGCTCGGAGCGGCGCTGGTGGCCCTCGAGGCGGCCTCGGGGCGCCCGACGGTGTGGTCGACGGCCCAGTACCTCTCCTATGCCCCGACCCACTCCATCCTCGACCTCACCGTGACGCTGGCCGCGGTCGGCCGCCGGGTCACCCAGGGCCGGGTGGTCGGGTACGTCGACGGCACGGAGATCCTCACCGTCAACGGCGCGGCCGGCCCGCCGGGCCGGTTCGATGCCGGGGGAGTGTGGATCACGGCCCCGCAGGTACCCCCACCCGAGGAGTGCCCTCCCCGGCGACTCCCCGACTTCAACTCCACCTCGATCTTCGACCGCATCGACGTGCGCCTGGCCAAGGGGCTGTCGTTCGAGGAAATCAGCGCCGGTACCGGCGCCGCCGGGAATCCCACCAGCGCGCTGTGGGCCCGGGTCCCGGGCCACCTGGAGCCTTCGGCGGCAACGCTGGCGATCATCGGGGACTACGTCTCGGGAGGCGTGTCCCAGCCGCTGGCCCGCAGGGTCATGTCCCGCAGCCTGGACAACACCCTGAGGATGGTGCAACTGGAGCCCACCGAGTGGGTGCTGTGCGACATTCGCATCCAGGCGCTGGTCGGCGGCTACGGCCAGGGGATCGCCCATCTGTGGTCGCAGCAGGGGATGTTGCTGGCCACCGCCAGCCAGTCGATGAGCGTGCGATTCTGGGAGTAGGGCCGGTGCCGTCGTGAGGGGTGCCGATCGGCACGCTCCGGCTCGATGCCGACCGACCGAGCCCGCTCCCGCCGCCACGGGGGTGCGGGCAACTGGAACAGGGAGAACCGATGAAGATCAGCACCATGCTCAGCTATGCCGGGGGGTTTCGCACCGCGGCGGCAGAGGTCGTCGAACTGGAGAAGGCCGGGTTGGACCTGGTGTGGGTGGCGGAGGCCTACGGGCTGGACGGCCCCAGCCAGATGGGGTACTTGGCCGCGCTCACCGAGCGCGTGGAGATCGGCTCGGCCATCCTGCCCATCTTCACCCGGACCCCGACCCTGTTGGCCATGACAGCGGCCGGCGTCGACACTCTGTCCGAAGGCCGTTTCCATCTGGGACTCGGCTCGTCGGGGCCTCAGGTCGTCGAGGGCTGGCATGGCGTGCCCTTCTCGTCGCCCATCGGCCGCACCCGTGAGATCATCGACGTCTGCCGGCAGGTGTGGGCGAGGGAGGCTCCGCTCGTCCACGAAGGCGAGTACTACAACATGCCCCTGGGACCCGGTGTGGGCACCGGCCTCGGCAAGGCGCTCAAGATCATCACCCATCCGGTGCGGCCGTCCATACCCATCTGGGTGGCCGCCCTGGGAGAGAAGAACGTGGCCATGACGGCCGAGCTGGCCGACGGCTGGATCCCCATGCTGTTCATCCCGGAGAAGGCACGGGAGGTATGGGGGGCGTCGCTCGACGCCGGACAGGCCAAACGGGACCCCGGCCTCGGTCCGTTGCAGATCACCGTGGGGGGGCTGTTGGCCATCGGCGAGGGCGAGGACGTGATCGCCCTCCGCCAGCTGGCCCGGCCCATGGTGGCCCTCTACGTGGGTGGCATGGGAGCCAAGGGGAAGAACTTCTACAACGACGTGGTCCGCCGTTACGGCTTCGAGAAGGAGGCCGAGGCCATCCAGGACCTCTACCTGAGCGGGAAGAAGGCCGAGGCGGAGGCCCAGGTTCCGGACGAGTTCCTGGAGGCGACCTCACTGTGCGGTCCGGAGAGCTACGTGGCCGAGCGCATCGACGCCTTCCGCCAAGCGGGCGTGTCCCATCTGCAGGTGACCCCGGTGCCCGTCGGGGATCAGCGTCCGGTGGATCTGATCGCCATGGTCAAGAAGCTGGCTGGCTGAGCCGCCTGCACCGGGCCATCCCGTTCAGAGACGGAGGACGGTCCCTCGGCGGCCACCACCACGCGGGTGGGATGGTGACGGTAGCGATCCGACACGATGTCGAGCATGGCGTCGGTGCGCCGGCCCCTACTCCTCCGAGACCAACTCCTCGTCCTGGCCCGACACCAGATCCTCGTCGGACAGGTCCAGCGTGTCCAGCGCCAGCAGGTAGTCGAGCTGGGCGGCCATGCTCTCGATCTCGTCGGCCTCGTAGTAACTGCGATCCAGCGTGAGGGTCAGCTGTTGCTGGACCAAGGCCAGCGCGTCCTCCGCTGCCGCCGCAGCGTCGTAGACCGAGAAGAGCTTGGCCTGCATGGCCTGCGCTGATACGAACCGGGTACCCCGCTGTTGCGCTTCGGAGGGAAGGGAGCGGAGCACATCGCCCGGCGTCGGGCTCTGGCCATCAGTGTTCATTTCTCCCTCGTTCACCTGGTCACCGCTGGTCTGCTCCATGATCAATTCCCCTTCACGATCTGCGTCCATGTGTGGAACTTCCTCCTCTGTCCCATCTAACACCGAATTGTCGTCCGATCTTCCGCGGGTCTGAAGGGTTGTGGCGTCCATTCCTGCCATCGACCTTCGATCACGCCTCTGTGGTCACCGATCCCGACCGGGCCGACCCGGGCCCGAGCCCGGCCGGTGGTGGTGCCGGCCTCCGCCGCCGACCGGCACACGCCCGGTACGGGTCGCTGCCCACCGGCAAGACTGCGGAGATGCCGTCTGCCCACTGTGTGGTCATGCCGTGAGCTCGGTCGACGTGGTGGTGGTGGGCTCGGGGCCCAACGGACTGGCTGCCGCCATCACCCTGGCTGCCGCCGGTCTCTCCGTTTCCGTGATCGAAGGTGCCGACATCCCAGGTGGCGGCTGCCGCACCGACGCGTTGACGCTGCCGGGCTTCCGTCACGACGTCTGCTCCGCCGTCCACCCCCTGGTGCTGGCGTCCCCGTTTTTCCGTCAGCCGGCCTTCGACGGTCTGCGCCATTCGCTGCGTCAACCGGCGGTCCCGTTCGCCCATCCGCTCGACGGGGGGAGAGCGGGCGCGGTGCTCCGATCGCAGGACGACACGGCCGCTTCCTTGGGCCGCGATGGAGCCGCCTATCGCCGACTGATGGGACCGCTGGTGGCGCGCTCCCGGGAGATCGCCGATCAGGTGCTGGCCCCATTGCGATCGGTTCCGGCCCACCCGGTGGCCCTGGCCCGATTCGGGCTTCCGGGACTCCTGCCCGCCCGCCGTCTGGCGCGACGGTTCGAAACCGACGAGGTCCGCGCCCTGCTGGCGGGGGTGTCGGCCCACTCGACGGCTCTGTTGACCGCCCCCCTCACGGGGGCGTTCGGATTGCTCCTGACCATGACCGCGCACTCGGTGGGGTGGCCGGTGGTGGCGGGGGGAAGCTCGACGATCGCCGATGCACTGGTAGGCGAGTTGAGGAGGCTCGGCGGCACCATCGCCACCGGTCACTGGGTCGGGTCCCTGTCCGAACTCCCTCCATCCACCGCGGTGGTGCTGGATACCGCCCCGAAGGGCCTGGTGGCCCTGGCCGGCGCTGACCTGCCGGCACGCTATGGCAGGGCGCTGCACCGATTCCGCTACGGGCCGGGGGTGTGCAAGGTGGACTGGGCGCTGTCGGGACCGGTCCCATGGAGTGCAGAGGTCTGTCGGCGGGCCGGGACCCTCCACCTGGGGGGCACGTTCGACGAGGTGGCGGCCAGCGAAGCCGATGTGCATGCCGGGCGGCACCCTGGTCGCCCCTACTGCATCGTGGTGCAACCGGGGGTGGCGGACCCCGGCCGGGCACCCGGTGACCAACAGACCCTGTGGGGCTACTGCCATGTCCCGTCGGGATCGACCGTGGACATGGCGGCGGCAGTCGAGGCCCAGATCGAGCGGTTCGCCCCGGGTTTCCCGGACCTGATCCTGGCCCGATCAACGCGCACCGCAGCTCAGGAGGAAGAGCACAATCCGAACTATGTCGGCGGCGACATCGGCGGCGGCGCCGTCAGCCTGGGCCAGACCATTGCTCGTCCGACCCTCCGATGGAACCCCTACCGAACACCGCTCAAGGGCGTGTACCTGGGCTCGGCCTCCACGCCTCCGGGGGGAGGGGTCCATGGGATGTGCGGCGTGTATGCAGCCCGCACCGTTCTCCACGACCATTTTGGGGGCGAGGCGCCATTCTGAGGTCGGGCAACCCTCTGAGGTCGGGCAACCCCCGCCGCACATGGCCGTAGACGGTCAGCCCTGCGGGTCCGGATTGGGCGGAGAGGCGACGGACGTCAGGATCGTTCGTCCGATGGGCCGACCCAGCTCTGCGAAGATGAGCAACTTGGGCCGTGTCACCCTGGACCGGCCCGAGAGCGGAAGGGACTGCAGATGGAGGGAGGCATCACCGAACACGACCGGATGACGATGCTGCGGGCGGCGGTGGCCAAGGTGGGGAGGGACGAGGTGAAGTCTGCGCTGGCCCGCTCCTCCGAGGCGCGGCCCCAGACCCCCAAGGCGGTCGGCAACGCCCTCAACGCGCTGGGCAAGCACAGCGACCCGGTCGGTGTGGTCGACAAGCCCCAGTACCGGGCGGCCCTGCCCTTCCTGGCCGCGTTGGTCTCCGATGCCTGCCTGACCAGAACCATCGAGGCCCTGGGGGATCACTCCGACGATCCCACCCGAGCACAGCTCGAGGAGGCGCTCGATGACGTCAGGGACTCCTACCCGGACGTGACCATCGGAGTCATGCTGGCCTCAGTGGCCAGCAGCGACATGCCCGCGTCCGATCTCTGCTTCGACGTCGCGGCCACCGATGCGCGTTTCGGACTCGCCGGTTGGGCTGAATTCGGCACCGCGGTGCTCACGCCAACGCCTGGCTCCCGGGGGAAGAGGTCTGTCACCCCTGAGCAGCGGGAGGCCCGGCGATTGAAGAAGCAGAAGGACGCCGACGAACGGCGGAAGAAGATGGAGGTGGCCCGCAAGGCCGGAGAGCAAGTCCGGCGGGCAAAGAAAGTGGAACGCTCGCAGACGGCCTCCCGCTCCCAGGCTGATCCCGGCGGGCTGGCGACGCCGGCAAGCAGCGCGGCTCCTCGACTGACCCGGCACGCCGTGCTGACACCGGCCCAGGAGGAGGAGTTCGATCGGGCCGACCCCTGGGCCACCGGAGTGGTGTTCGCGTGGGTGCCGTTCAATTCCGTCGACCCGTCCCAACCCGACCTCGAGGGGAAGTCGCGGCGATGCGTGGTGGTGGCCGGGACCCCGACGCACCTACTGGTTCGTCCCGGCTACTCCGAGGGTGGGGTCAAGAGCCGCGACTGGAAGTCGGTACCGCTGCGCCACTGGAAGCAGGCCGGCTTCGAGCAGCCCACCTGGATCGACGTCGACTCGTTGCGGGTCCCACGGGAAGGCGATGGTCCGGTGGGCTGGCTCTCTCGAGAGGACTGGAACGCCCTCTGGTAGCCAGTGGCCGGTGGGAGATCCGGACCACTGCGCAACTGCGTGGAGGGGGCTGACCTCAGGACTGGGTCTGACTCATTCTGTATGTCCGGATGGGGTTGGGCCGAGGTCGGGCATTCGCAACTCCTCGGCACCGTCACTCGGCCGGGTGAACGGGTCCCGGAGCCCGGTGGCGGCCAGCGAGGGCTGTGATTCCCTGATCACCGCCAGGATGTCGTCGCCGATCAGCTCCTGTCGTTGGAGGAGCGCATCCCGCAGGCCCTCGACCACGTGTCGATGCTCGTCGAGCATCTGGGTCACCGATGCCTTGGACGCGGCCAACAGGTCCTCGACCTCGGCCCGGCCCTCATCGGTCGAGAGAACCTTGGAGACGATGCCCCCGGCGGGATACTCCATGGCGGCAGACGACACCAAGGTGGCGCCCATGCCCAGGAGTCCGATCATCTGACACGCGTTGACTGTGGCCGCCTGCAAATCGCCCGCCACCCCCGAGGAGGATTCCCCGAAGAAGAGCTCCTCGGCCACCATGCCGCCGAAGGCGATGTCAATGAGGGCCCGCATCTCGGATTTCGTCTTGGTGAAGCGCTCCTCCTCCTCGGAGTGGCTGAGGAGTCCGAGCGCTTCCCGGCGCTTGACGATGGTCAGCACCTCGAGCTTGCGCCCTTTGCCCACCAGCCACGCCACCGTGGCATGGCCGGCCTCGTGGGTGGCGATGGTGCGCTGCTCGGCCTCGGTGTACTCGACGGGCTGGGCCAGACCGATCTCCTCGGTCATCTTGGCGTGTTGGAGGTCGTTCCACGAGAGCTGGTTCGCCCCCCGACGCAAGGCCCAGACCAGCGACTCGTCCATGAGGTGCTCGATCATCACCGGCGAGTAGCCGGCGGTCAGCGCGGCGAGGGTCTCCCTCTTGGCCGGTTCATCCAGTTCCGGCTCGTGCGCCTTCCTCCCCAGGTAGTAGTCGATGATGTCGCGCCGTCCGGATCGGCTGGGCAACCCGAAGTAGATGTTGCGGTCGAACCGGCCCGGGCGGAGCAGCGCCGGGTCCAGGTCGTCCGCTCGGTTGGTCGCCCCGATCACCAGGATGTTGGCCGGCACGTGCACCGGTTTGTGCAGGCGTCGATGGGCCGGCAACCAGGTGTTGACGCCGTCGATGAACAGGCCTTTCAAACGGAGCGACAGTGGTGTCTGCTCGAAGGACTGGAGCTGGATCAGGAGCTCGTTCACAACGCCGGGGATACCCTCGCCGTGGCGCTGACCGTTGCCGCGGGCCCCACCGATGGCATCGAGCTCCTCGATGAACCCGATGGCTCCGCCCTCACGCCGGGCGTGGCGGCGCAGTGCTTTGAAGTAGGCCCGGATCTTCCGGTTGGTCTGGCCGTAGAACATCGACTGGAAGGCGGAGGAGGACACGAAGAGGAACGGCACGCCGGCCTCGGCGGCCATCGCCTTGGCCATGTAGGTCTTGCCGGTGCCGGGAGGGCCCTCGAACAGGATCGCCTTGCGGGGCGAACCACCCATCTGTTCCGCGAACCTGCGATGGGCCAGGAACAGGTTGAGGGTCTTGGTTACTTCCTCGACCAGTGTCTCCGAGCCGCGCACGTCCTCGAAGCTCATCCTGAGCTCGTCCGGGCGGTAGAGGATGTGTGGTGAGCGCCCCGCGGCAAGCAGTGGGACGACCATGACCAGCACCAGCACGGTGATGAGGGCGATGGCAGGCAGCATGGGCTGCAGGGAGGCGGGGAAATGGGGGGTCGGGAAGGAGGTGCCGGGGGCGAATAGGTCCCGCAGGATAAGGAGGACGGCGATCGGAGCGAGCACCATGGCCACACGCTGCAATCGACTGGCTCGGGCGCGCCGTTGGTGTGCTCCCACATCCGTGGCGGCCACGGCGGACACGCCCTGGCCGTCCAGCGTCAAGGGGTCGCCGGACGCGTCCTGCTGGCCGCTGACGGCACCGCCGGCGCCGGCGTGCCGTCGAAGAAGGCGATCGGATCGGGAACGCGGCCCGCGGTCTGTCGGATGGGACCCCGGAGGGCCCTCGCCGTACTGATCCGATGTGCCCTCGTTCGTCACGGCCTGCCTCCGTTTAGTATCCGCGGCCCTCGGCGGCCCGTCGGATTCGAAATATCACTCGTCAATCCCGGCTTCGACTGGAATTCCCCTGGTGGACACGGTCCCACGGGCCAGGGTGAACCCCGCGACGTCTGTTGTGAACCTAAGGTTCGGGTGCAGGGGAGTCAACAAGCTCTCGCAGAGGGTGTTCGGTTGGTGCCCGGGAGTGGCAAAACGATCGGCGGCGGGGCCATTCGGGTCCGGGTGCAGGGCTTACCCACCGGAGCTCGAGGGCACTGGGAACTCCCTCACCTCGAAGTCGGAGAGCACGGTGGGGCACAGGGTGGCATCGGTGAGGGAGCAGGTCTCCGCGGCGACGTTCACGTTGGATCCGTTCATCACCGCCGGCACCACCTGCGGGAAGATGACAGTTCCGGTGACCTCGTGCACCCCGCCGGAGGCGACGAGCGAGCCGACGACACCGGCGGGGTCGAGTACGGACGCCACATCGGGCGTCGGCATCGAGGTCACTTCACCAGGAGGCTTGTTCGGGCTGCACGACGCCTCTTGTTGCTGCCACGCCGGGATGGTGAAGAACGGACAGACCAGGGCGATCCCTTTGGTGCGCCCGGTGGTGTCGAAGGTGGCGAAGATTCCCTCCGTGCCCGGGGCAGGGGGGCCAGACACGGGTGGAGTGGGATCGTTGGAGGGATACACGACCAGCCCGTTCCCGGACTGGTCTGGAGAGGCCTGGGCACAGCTCCAATTGGTCGGGCCCAACAGGGTGTGGACCCCATCGGAGTAGAACTCGACCTTGCCCACGAGCGAGGTGGGAATCGGTGCGAGCAGGATGGGGGGCCTCCACCCCTGATCCCCGAGGGAGTCACCTGAGCTGCTGTTGCAGGCGACCACGGGGAAGGCCACCGCCACCTCGCCGTTCAGGGGTGCAGTGGTCGTCGAGCCGATGGGGGCGGCGGGCACCGGAGTCGGCGTGCTGGTCCCGA
>DASZJN010000184.1:0-15018 GCA_035948045.1 Acidimicrobiales bacterium
CGAGCATCGTGGCGCCATCGGCCGTTCCCACCAGCAGCAGGCGCGGCGGGGCACCGTGGGCCCACGCCGCGGCCGGGAGGAGGGCCACATGTCCCGGGGACGGGTCGATGCACACCACCGACGCCGTTGCACCCTCCCAGATCAGGCCGGCCCCCCGCGCCACCACCCCTCCCTGCCCCCAGCCGATGAGCACCGGCTCTTCGAGCTTCAGGTCGTCGAGGAGATCGCACACCTGCACCACGGCCTTGGTCAGCGAGATGCGATCGGTCCCGTCGAATCCCGGGAGGATGCGGTACCAGCAGATGCCGGCCACTTCCATGCCGTTGGCGGTGTAGGCGTAGTCGCCGATCGGCGCCACCACCCTTCCCACCGCGCCGCTGGCCACCGCCAGCGCGGTGAGGTCGTCGGTGGCCTGGCCCTCGCGGTGCAGCACGACGGTGGGTGGGCCTGCTGCCCCCGTCGGGGTGTCCCGGTACGCGAGTTTCATCGTCGGCGCCGCGTTCGGGGTGAGCGGTTGGCGGCGTGCACCCCGGCCAGGAACCCGAACACCATGCCGGGGCCGATTGTCGAGCCACCTCCGGGGTAGCCCTCGCCGAAGACTCCGTCCACGCAATTCCCGGCACCGTACAGTCCGTTGATCGGAGCCGACGTCCCCAGAATCCGACCGTGGCTGTCGACGCGCGGACCACTGTCGGTGTCGAACGTGGTGCCGACCAACGAGACGGCGTGCAGCGGACCGCCGGCGTCGATGGGATACATGAGGGCGTTGGGCAAGCCGTTGTCCGGCGCGGCGGGACCGTGGAAGGCGAATTCGACGGCCTTCGACCCTCGGCCGAACTCATCGTCGTGCCCCTTCTCGGCCATGCTGTTGAAGCGCGAGATGGTCGAGGTCAGCGTCTCGGCGAAACCGGGCGCTAACGACACGGGTGCGATTCCAGCCGGCATGGCGGCATTCGTCCGATGGCGGAGCCGGTCACCCAGCGCTTCGGTCAACCCCGCCACTCCTACTCCCGTCGTGACGTGATCGGCGATGGCGCCGGCCGGAGGGATCGGGTAGCGGCCGCCGAAACGCTGGGCCGTCCGTTCGTCATAGACCATGAACATGACCCGGTTGACGTACTCATCGCCGGCGAAGACATGGTGCACCCGTCCCCGGGATTCGTATTCGCGTTTCTCGTCGATGGCCCGGACTCCGAACCGGTTGACCAGGACCATGCTGTCGCCGGGAACGGCCCACACGTCGAGGACGGAGTTGGCGTAGTCGTCCACCGCCTCCAACACCTGTTGGTTCCACCAGCCGTTGTGCATGGCCCCGAACTGAGCGCCGGCCCGGGTCCCCATGTCCACCAGGTCGCCGGTGTTGGAGGGGACCCCAGACCCGCCGGCGATGGGGCCGCGGAGGAATCGCTGACGGAGCTCGGGGCTGTGGGCGAAGCCCCCGGAGCCGAACACCACCCCCCCGTGGCACCGGATGGTCCTGCGGGACGTCCCGTCGTCCACCACCGCCCCGGTCACCTCGCCGCCCTCCAGCACCAGGTCGACGACCCTGTGCTCCAGGCGGACCTCGGTGGCGCGCTGGGATGCGAAGTCCATCAGCTGTCGGATCAGCTCGCCCCCGTTTCCCGCCCCGCCACCGGGCGCCACCGGTTGGATGCCGCGTCCCCGTACCGCCCGGTTCTCCGCAAATTCGTAGTAGTCGGGGAACATCTGGCCGTCCCACGCCGACCAGGGCGCCTCCATGTGCACCGCCCCGATGTCGGCCAGGCGGCCCATCACCTCGGCACCCCGGTCGTAGTACGTCTCCAGCAGGGTGTAGTCCGCCGGCTGGAGCCCGAGGCACGGAGCATCCGGGTCGTAGGCGCCGGGATAGCCCACCCGGGCCATGTAGCCCAGGGCGTGGTCACGCGGGTCTTCGATCCCGGCGGCCCGCATCACCGAGTTGGCGTAGACGTGAGCCACACCGCCCGAGCAGGCGGTGGTGCCGCCGTGCACCGGCCCCTTCTCGCACACCACCACCCTCCCCCCGCCACTCAGGGCGCCGGCGGCAGCCGAGAGCGCCGCCGCACCGCTTCCCGCCACCAGCACGTCGCACTCTTCGGGAGGGACGGAGCGATGGGCCATCGGCGAGGGTGGGGCACCGGGCCGGTGCGCCACCCCGGCCAACTCGGCCACCCGTTCACCCAGGGAGAGCCGGTGCGTGTTTTCGGCCATCGTCGACGCCCTCCCGAGATCCAACCGCCTGCCCCCCGGACCGTGCAGGTTACGATACCAGCGCCCGACAGAGCGACGGAGGGCCGGGGAGCGGACGGCAGACATGGGACTGAGCGCAGACGACCAACTGGCCATCCAGCAGCTGGCGGCGCGTTACAACCACGCCATCGACAGTGGCGATGGGGTGGCGTACGCGGGCACGTTCGTCGACGACGGGGTCCTCGACGCCGGCGAGCTGGTGGTCACCGGCCGCGCCGCGCTCGAGCAGTTCGCCTCCTCATTCGCCAGCTCGGTGCGAAGTCCGCGCCATGTGGCCACCAGCCTGCTGATCGAGGGTGGCGACGGCAAGGCGGTCCTCTCGGCCTACGTCCAGATGTATGCCCTGGTCGGCGATCCTCCCCACCAGGTCATCACCGCGTCGGGGACGTACGCCGACGCCCTGGTGAAACTCGACGACGGCTGGCGGTTCGTCCGCCGCACGTTCACCGCCGACGCCTGAGGGGAGCCGGCCCACCCACTCCCGCAGAAGTCGGGACGACCCTTCAGGAGCCAACCGGGTCCGGTGTACCGCTGTCCCCTTCACGAGCCTGCGACTGGCGCGCGGCCACCTGGCGCGGGAGCAGTCCCTTCCGGGTGGCCATGAACTCGCGCACATCGGTGGCGGCGCTGGCGATGGTGGTGAAGTCCGCCGTGCTCTGCAGGTGGACGCGCATGCCCATGGTCTCCCAGGCCCGCTTGACCCCGGCCTTGATGGTCAAGATGGTGGTCAGCGGCATCTGCGCGATGGTGGCGGCGGTCTCCTCGACCGTGGCCTCGAGGTCTGCCCTCGGGACCACCCGGTTGACCAGTCCCCACTCCTTCGCCTGCTCGGCGGACAGGGTGGGAGACAGGTAGAGGTACTCGTAGGCCCGCTTCCAGTTCATCAGGGCCCACGGCTCCACCAGGGTCTGGGCGCCGGGGAGCCCGAATCCCTGAGGCAGCGGCATCTGGAAGTAGGCGTCGTCCGAGGCGATGGTCAGGTCGGTCAGATAGCCATAGATGGTGCCGCCCCCCAGGCAGTACCCGTGGACCTGGGCGATCGTCGCCTTGGGGAACTCCCACAGGTTCAGCGGCGGCCAGACGAAGAGGTCGTAGTTGTGCGACTTCCAGGTCCGCTCCGGCGTTGGCCCGGTGGTTGGGTACACCTTGGCCATCTCCTCGGGCTCGACGATGGCGTGCCCGGCGCAGAATCCCTTACCGTTCGCCTTCACGATGAGGACCTTCACCTCGTCGTCGCGATTGGCCCACTTCAGCGCGTCCTCGAAGTCCCACACCTGCTGGGCGGTCTGGATGTTGGCCTTCTCCGGCATGTTGAGGACGATGCGGGCGACGCCCCCCTCCTTCTCGTAGATGATGGTGGCCATCTCGGTGCGCTCCATGCGGGCTCTCCAGATCGTTCGGGGGTTGTTCGGGGGGTACGGGTTCGTCGGCGACCGCGGTCGGGCCACCAGGGTACTCACGGGCTGTCGATATACCCGATCTCGTCACCGACCAGGTAGGTCTGCCCGGTTCGGCCGACGATGTGGATCTCACCGGACGCCGGGCAGTCGACGTCCATCTCCACCTTGTCGGTCTCGAGCCGGTACAGCACCTGGCCGCGCCTTACGTGCTCACCCTCGGCTGCCAGCCACTCGACGATGGTTCCCTCCGTGACGGCCACGCCCGCCTGCGGGATCCTGATCGAGGTCCGGCGATCGTCACTCACGTGCAGGACCGCTCCTTCAACCGTGGCCGACGAGGGCCCGGATGCACTCGGCGATCCTGGTTCGCTCCGGATAGTGGCGCGCCTCCAACCCGGACGCATAGGGGACGGGCGAGTACACCGCACCCAGGCGTTCGACCGGGGCCGACAGCCGGCCGAAGAGGTCGTGTGACACCATCGATGCGATCTCCGCGCCCGGGCCCGCGAACTGCGTGGCGGCGTGCACGACGACCACCCGACCCGTCTTCGTCGCGCTGGCCACAATGGCCTCCTTGTCCAGGGGCACCAGGGTCCTCAGGTCGAGCACTTCGACGCTGATGCCCTCTTCCGACAGCGCCTCGGCCGCGGCCAGTGACTCGGGAACCTGCCAGCCCCAGGTCACCACGGTGGCGTCTTCCCCGGCCCGCTTCACCTCGGCGACGCCGAGCGGCAGCTCGAACCGTCCGGCCGGCACCGGCCCCCGGATGAACAGCAGGGACATCGTCTCCATGAAGATGCACGGATCATCGTCGAAGATGCAGGAGTACAGGAGGCCCTTGGCATCACGAGGGGTGCTGGGCACCACCACCTTGAGACCGGGCACGTGCATCATCCACGCCTCGAGGGACTGCGAGTGCTGGGCGCCGAACTGACGGCCGCCGCCGACGGAGGTCCGGATGGTGATGGGCACGTTGGTCCGGCCCCCGGACATGTAGCGGAGCTTGGCGGCGTGGTTGGCCACCTGGTCCATCGCCACGGCGAAGAAGTCCATGAGCATGACCTCGGCAACCGGGCGCATCCCCGCCAGCGATGCGCCGATGGCGGCGCCCACGATGGCCTGTTCGGAGATCGGCGTGTTCCTCACCCGCTCCCGCCCGTAGCGGGTGGAGAGTCCCTTCGTCCCCTTCATGACTCCGCCGATCGGGTCCTCGATGTCCTCCCCGATGACGAAGACCTCCGGATCCTCGGCCATGGCCAGGTCCAGGGCCTGGTTGACGGCTTCCGACATCGTGATGGCCGGTTCGTCCGGTGCGCCTGCCGGCTCTGGCGAACGGCGGTCCATCATCCCGGGATGTCTCCCCGGCTGGAGAACACGTCGGCCAGCAACTCATCGGCCCCCGGCGGCGCGGCGGCCTGCGCCGCTGCCACCGCCTCTTCCACCCTGGCGGCGACGTCGTCCTCGATCTGGCGCAACACGCCTTCGCCGATCCCCCGGTCGCCGATCAACCACCGGCGGTAGCGGGCCACCGGCTCGTCCGCCTCCGCCCGCGAGTACTCGTCCGGATCCATGTACTCGGTGGTCGCCCCGAAGGTGTGCCCGCCCAATCGGTAGGTCATGCATTCGAGGAAGGTCGGGCCGCCGCCGGCCCGCGCTCTTCCGATCGCCTCCTCGGCCGCCTCGTCCATGGCCGGGACGCTGTTGCCGTCCACCGTCCGGGCCTCCATCCCGTAGCCGCGGAACCGGTCGGCCAGGCTGCGGGTCCGGGTGAAGTCGGCGAACCTGGTGTGCTCGCCGTACTGGTTGTGCTGGCACACGAACACGACCGGGACCTCCCACAGTGCGGCCAGGTTGCAGGCCTCATGGGTGGCGCCGATGCTGGTGGCTCCGTCACCGAAGTTGACCACCGTGACCTGGTCGGTGCCCCTCAGCTGGCTCGACAGGGCCAAGCCCACCGCGATGGGCAGCCCACCGCCGACGACGCCGGTCGTGACCATGAGCCCCGACTGCGGGTCCGAGAGGTGCATCGGCCCACCCTTGCCCTTGGAGGTGCCCGTCACCTTTCCGCACATCTCGGCCACCAGCTCGTCGAGGGGAATCCCCTTGGCGATGCAGTCGTGCATCCCGCGGTAGGTGGTGACCATGTAGTCATCGCGGCGCAGGTGCTCGCAGATGGCCGACGGGATGACCTCCTGGCCCCGCACGCCGTAGTAGGTCATCCGAAACTCTCCCGAGTTCAGGCCCAGGACGATGCGGTCCTCGGCGGACCGGATGGTGCACATGGTGCGAAAGATACGCAGGGCGGCGTCATCCGACAGTCCACCGGTTGACCGCCGGGCGGGAGGAGTTCCCCCATCAGACGTCATCAGCCCGCCTCCCCCTTGGCCTTCGGTCCGACGGCCGCTTCCAACCAGGATCGCAGCACCTTGCGGTCCACCTTGCCGAAGTCGTTGTACGGGATCTCGTCCACCGTCACCAGCTGCTCGGGGATCTTGAAGCTGGCGATGCGCCCCGTGCAGAACTCCCGCAGCTGCTCGGTGGTCAACGGCTCCCGGACGACGGCCGCGGCGCCGACTCGGCTCCCCATCTCCGCATCGGGGACTCCGACCACCGCCACGTCCCGCACCGCCGGGTGGGTCCCGACCACTGCTTCTACCTCCGAGGGGGAGAATTTCTCCCCGCCACGATTGATGGTGTCGGCGAGGCGCCCCGACGGGTACAGGTAGCCGTCCTCGTCGGCGGACACCATGTCGCCGGTGCGGAACCATCCGGCTGGGATCGACGGGTCACCGGACTGTGACTCCGGGATCACGGTGTTCTCGCTCTTCACCCAGAGCTCGCCCACGTCTCCCGTCGGCACCGTCTCGAGCGTCGTGGGATCGACGATCCGGACCTCGATCCCCGGGAGCGGGCGGCCCACCGACGTGAGCCTCTTGGCCGAATGGTTCCCCGGCCCCAGCAGGGTGATCGAGCCCATGGTCTCCGTCTGGCCGAAGGTGTTGGCCAGTGCCACACCCGGGAGGGCCTCCATGGCCCGGCGGATCAGCTCGGGAGATGCGGGGGCGGCCCCGTAGGTCAGCGCCTTCAAGGAGCTGAGGTCCGTCGTGGCGAAATCCGGATGGTCCAGGATCCGGTGCAGCATCGTCGGCACCACGAACGAGGTGTTCACGCGGTGCCGTTCCACCAGAGCCAGCCACTCGCCGGCATCGAAGCGGGTCTGGGCCACGGTGGTGGAGCCCTTGGCCAGCGCCACCACCAGCCCCAGCATGCCGCCGATGTGCACGAACGGCACGCACATCAGCGCCACGGCGGGGGTGGGGTCGACGGTCGGCGAGTAGGCAGCGATCCGCGAGGCCACCATCGAGTGTGGGAGTGGCACCGCCTTCGGGGTCCCGGTGGTGCCACTGGTGAAGAGCACCACGGCTGCTTCGCCCGGATCGGCTTCCCGGATGGGGCCGGACTGGCGCCCTCCGCCACCCAACAGCTCCTCGGCGCCGAGGACTATTTCCTGCCCGGCTCGACGGAGGGTCCCGGCATAGGCGGTGCCGGCCACACCGATCGCACCTGCGTCCGCCACCTGCCGGAGGACCCGCAGTTCGTCCGCGGTCAGGCGGGGGTTCATCAGCGCGGTGGCCGCTCCGGCCTGGGTGGCGCCGATCAAGGTGGCGACCGACACCAGACTGGTCTCGTCGACCAGGGGGATGCGCCATCCGGGACCGGCACCAGCCGAGCGGAGCGCGGCGGCGCAATCACCGATGGCCACCTGGAGCTCCCCGTAGGTCGTGCACGTCCCGTCGACGACGATGGCCACCCGGTCGGGGTCGGTGTGGGTCACCCGCTCGACGATCTGTCCGAGGGAACTATTCGGCGACATCGGACCCCGACCTGCCAGCGAGCTCGTCGAAGGCAGCCGGCCGAGAGCGCCCGTCGTCATGCTCCCCGGTCATCACAGCTCCCCTTCTCGTCGACGCGGCGATCCTAGAGTCGGAACGAGGACCATGCCATCAGCGTCTGGCCGGATGTCAGGCCGGCGGGTCAATCACTAGCGAGGGAAGGCACCCGGACCCGACAGCGGAGGGCGTCCTCAGTCCGTCGGTTCGCTGCCCACCACACCCACGAAGCTCACGCATTCCCCGGGGCCGCCGCCGAGGTTGTGGGTCAGTCCCAACGTGCGACCGGACTCGGTCACGCTGGCGATCTGACGCTCCGGTGGCGCCTGGCGCCTCAACTGGAGCCAGCACTCGAAGAGCATGCGCAGTCCTGAGGCACCGATGGGATGGCCGAAGCTCTTGAGCCCGCCGTCAGGGTTGACCGGAAGCTCGCCGTCCCGGTCGAAGGTTCCGGCCAGGACCTCCTTCCAGGCCGTTCCCCGCTCGGCAAAGCCGAGGTCCTCCATGAGCACCAGCTCCGTCGGTGTGAAGCAGTCGTGGACCTCGGCCATGGCCAGCTGGGTCCGGGGATCGGTGATGCCGGCCTGCTGATAGGCGTCGGCGGCCGATCTGACGACCTCTTCGAAACTCGTGTAGTCGTAGTTGGGGTCGATGACCCCGGCCGCCGGACCGGCCACGAAACTGAGCCCCTTGACGTACAGGGGCGAGTCCGTGTAGCGGGCCGCATCCTCGGTCCGGCACACCACCACCGCGGCGGCGCCGTCACTGACCCCGCTGCAATCGAAGACGCCCAGCTGCCCGGCCACCAGCGGCGAGGAGGCGATCTTCTCCATGGAGACCTCCTTGCGGAACTGTGCCCGCGGATTGACGGCGCCGTTCTGATGGTTCTTGAAGGCGATCCGGGTCATCACCGACTTGAGCTCGTCGATGTCCACCCCGTACTTGTGGGCGTAGGCCGGCACCAGAAAGGAGAAGGCCGCCGGCGAACTGAGCCCGGCGTTGGTCCCGTCGCCGACCTGCCGGATTCCGGTGAGGCCGGAATATCCGGAGTCCTTCAGCTTCTCCACGCCCACCGCCATGGCGAGGTCGTAGGCGCCGGAGGCCACCGCGTAGCAGGCATTCCGAAACGCTTCCGAGCCCGTGGCGCAGAAGTTCTCGACCCTGGTCACCGGCTTGTAGTCGATCTTGAGCGGCTTGGACAGGGTGATCCCCGACTGTCCCGATCCCAACGTCCCCAGCCAGAAGGCGTCGACGTCCTCGAGCGCGATGCCCGCCGAGTTGACACAGGCCACGGTGGCGTCGGTCAGAAGGTCGTCAGCACTCTTGTCCCACAGCTCGCCGAACGGCGTACAGCCCATCCCCACGATCGCCACCCGATCACGAATCCCCCTGCTGGCCATGTCAGCCTCTCCCTTCTCGGCGCACCGCGGCGGGCACGGCTCCTCGGCCGGCTGCGACCTGGTCCGGGGCACCGACGCTGTCGGAGACCGGCCGCGCCTTCCAGAAGTAATTATGCACACCTTGGGCGGTGTAGAAGCACCGGAAGGTCATTTCGATCCGGGTGCCGATGGCCAGGGCGCCGAGGTCGACGTCGGTCATCTCTCCTCGATACCGGCCACCACCGTCGAAATCGATGACCGCCCCGACCATCGGGGGGGAGAGGCTGTAGGCCAACTGGTCGACGGTGTAGGTGGCGACCGTCCCCCGCACATCGGCCAGGCGCAGTGGCTCCATGCGGTCCACCGAGTGGCAGGAGAGGCACACCCGGGTCGGGGGGAGGTGCACGAAGCCGCACTCGAGGCACCGGCTGGCCGCGAAGCCGAACTTCCAGCCCTCGTTGCGCCGCATCGCGGGAGCGTCAGGTCGTTCGGGGTCCGGTCGCCGTGGAGGCTCACGTCGGAGGTTGCCCCGCCATGTGAGATACACCGCGTAGGGAAGATCGGTGCGGCCATGGTCCACGGCATCCGCCACATCGACCAGCCCCGCCTGGCGCCGAGCGGCCTGGACCCCGACTAGTGCGGGCGTCGTCCGGAGCACCACCGCGTCGGCGCCGTCGGCCACGCCCACCACCACGATCACCTCGCCGGAGGAGGCCCGCTCCAGCACGTCGGCCAGGCCGGTGGCCGCCTGGGCCGCGCCCAGGTTCCCGACCCGAGCCGCGTAGTCGGGTGCCACGCGCTCAGCGGCAACGCCGAGGGTGCTCCGCAGCGAGCCCACCGCCCGGGCGTGCAGGCCCGCCACCACCAGGTGGTCGATATCGTCGACGGTGAGTGCGGCCCGGCGGAGCGCCTCGGCAAACGCCTTCCGGGCCAGGGGAACGAGGGACTCTTCCCCGAAGCGGTCCTCCCACTGACGGGAGGCGGTCTCTCCCGGGACCCGCCATCGGTCGAGGAACTCGTCGGTCACCGAGGCCTGGCCCAGTACATCGGCCACCGCACCCTCGGGTGCGAACACGAAGGCCGCAGCTCCGTCTCCTCCCTGGCTCTCCTCCGGTCCGCCCGGCAGTCCCGTCCGCAGGTCGGAGAGGACCGCAATGGCCGGGTGGCGCTCACCGGCCAGGGCCGCCATGCGCATGGCGGCCCAGCCGGAACGCACCGAACCGCAGAGGTCGTAGGCGCCGCTGCCTGACGGAAGCCCCAGGGCGGCGTGGACCGTGGTGGCGTTGGTCTTGTCCAGGTAGGCCGGATCGGGTGTGGAGAAGAACAGGTCATCGGGGTCGGGTACACCGGCTACCTGCAACGCCCGCCGGGCCGCCTCCACCCCGAGAGTGGTGGTGTCCTCGTCGTACGACGCCACCGCACGCGTCCCACGGCCGGACGACGTCCCGAATGCCGCCCCGATGGACCCGCGTTCGAGACGCCAGTAGGGAAGGTAGGTGCCCCACGAAACAATCCCCGAAGCCATCAGTGCTCTCTTTCTCGTCGTCCCACCGTTAGTCGGCCCACCGGTCGTCGCCCCACGGTCAGCTCCCGACGCCGGCCAGACGGGCCGCCTGGGCCTGCAGCGCTGACCGGTCCGGCTTCCCCATGGCCAAGAGGGGGAACTGGTCGAGGTGCACGACCAGTTCCGGGGTCTTGAACCGGGCCACCCCCTGGGCCGAGAACCATTGCCGGCATTCCTCCACATCGAGGGCGCCGTCCCCGACCACGAAGGCGGCCACGCGCTCCCCGAGCCGCTCGTCCGGGCATCCGACGACCACCGCCTGGCGGACACCCGGGTGCAGCTCGAGGAGTCGTTCCACCTCGGCCGATGCGATGTTCTCCCCCGCCCTGATGATCACGTCCCTGCACCGGCCGACGATGGTCAGCCAACCGTCGGCGTCGAGGGTCCCCAGGTCACCGGTGGCGAACCAGCCGCGGCGCACGGCTTCACGGGTCTGGGCCTCATCGCCATAGCCCACGAAGAGCTCGGGACCCCGCAACAGGACCTCGCCGCGTTCTCCCGGTGGCACGGTCCGACCGCTGACCGGGTCCACAATGCGGATGACGCAGTCGCCCACCGAATGCCCGTCGGTGTCGCGGGCACGGTCAGGCCCGTCGGCGGCCGTGCAGGTGGTCACCGTCGGTGCCTCGGTCGATCCGTAGGTGCGCTTGACCGTGGCACCCAACCCCCGGCGGGCCGCGTCGATGAATGCGGGAGTCACCCCCATCCCTCCGCAGGAGACGACCCGCAGGGTCTTGACCCGGGCCGCCAGGTCGGGGACGTCCATCATGCCGAGGAAGAGCGTCGGGGGTCCGATCATGAACGAGACAGCGTGCTCGCCGGCCAATCGCACCCCGAGCTCGGCATCCCATTTCTCCATCAACACCACGTTCATGGCCGCTGCCCCCGGGACGAGCACCGAGTTCAGGAGGCCCGAGACGTGGGCCAACGGCGACGGCATGAGGGCGACGTCGGTTGGCGTCAGCCCGTGGGCGCCCACCATCGAGCGGGCCTTGTAGGCGAGGCCGCGATTGGTGTGCAGCACCGCCTTGGGATGACCGGTCGAGCCCGACGTGAACAGCACCACCGCCACATCTGCGCCGCGCCCGATCCCCTCCGCCACCGGCCGGCCCGCCAACAGGGCGTCGAAGTCCGGATCGCCGCTCCGTACACCGATCGTCCCCTCGTGCTGCGCCAAGGGCATGTCCGGGGCGGAGAAGGACGCCGTCGGCTGCAAGGACTCGATCATCCTGCCCACCTCGGCCGGCCCCACCTGGTGGTGGATGGGAGCGGCCGCGGCTCCAAGCCTCCAACAGGCGCGGAACAGTGCGATGGCCTCCCACCAGTTGGGAAGTTGGAAGGCGACCACGCCACCTCTGCGCACCCCGATCGTCCGGAGTCCGCCGGACAGTCCGGCAACTAGCCGCTCCAGGGTGGCGGCATCGAGTCGGACGTCGCCGTCGATGACGGCCGGGCCAGTGCCGGGCCTGTGCGACGACAACAACTGGTCGAGCGTCGGGACATCCCAAGCGCCGTTCGGGCGCAGATACCGCGTGGACTCAGCCTGGCGGTAGGTCGATCGGAGGATCACCGGCTTGGGACGGGTCCCTCCACCGCATCCGGCACGGCCAACCGGACCGGTGGCGCGTCCTTCCAATTGGGGATCCCGTCGTCGGGCTCGGCCACCGGGTACTTGCTCTCGTGGATCTCCGCCCAGTGGGAGTGGTTCAGCTGGTGGAGAGTGAAGCAGGCTTGCAACGAGTTGTAGAAACCCATGTTGTCCACTGTCTGGTTCACAGACTCCTTGATCATCAACGCCGTCATGGTGGGGACCTGGGCGATGCGACGGGCGTAGTCCAATGTGCGCTCCGAGAGTTCGTCCGTCGGGAACACCTTGCTCACCATGCCCAGCCGGTGCGCCTCGTGCACGTCGATGGCGTCACCGGTCAGCATCATCTCCTTGGTCCGACGGGGCCCGAACTCCCACGGGTGGCCGAAGTACTCCATACCGCACATCCCGAGCCGGGTGCCCACGACATCGGCGAAGTACACGTCGTCAGCGGCCACGATGAGATCGCAGGCCCACATGAGCATGAGGCCGGCCGAGTACACCGTCCCCTGCACCTGTGCCACGGTGATCTTCCGCAGATTCCGCCACCTCAGGGTGTTCTGGAAGTAGTAGTGCCATTCCTGAAGCATGCGGGCCTCGGCCCCCTTGCGGGTGGCGCCGTTGATGGTGGACGTGCGGTGTTGGTTCGGTCCGGCATCGCGTTCGGCCCTGGCCTCCTTGGACCCCATGTCGTGCCCGGAGGAGAACAGTGGTCCCACTCCGCCGAGGATGACCACCCGCACCTTGTCGTCCTCTTCGGCTCGGCCCATGGCGTCGTCGAGATCGACGAGCAGTCCGCGGTTTTGGGCGTTGCGGGTCTCGGGGCGGTTGAGCAGGATACGGACGACCTCACCGCCCTCCAGTTCTTCGTACGTCACGTATTTGTAGTCGGCCATGTCCGGACCTCCTCCTCGTCGTCACCGCAGCCCGGTGCAGCGCCACGGTATACCTCGTTTCGAATCAATCCCCCCGTCGAGGGGCCGAGCTGGTCCCCGGCGGGCAGCCACCGAACCGTTCGACCCGGTCGGGCCCCAACCGTCAACCGCCCCCCGTGGGCGCCGCCGTCAGTCGACGATGCTCAATGCCACCTTCGGGCACGACCGCACCGCCTGCTCCACCTTCGATCGGAGCCCATCGTCGGGCTCCTCCTGGAGCACGTACAGCAGGTCATCGTCACGCACTTCGAAGACCTCGGGGGCAGCGGCCATGCACAGCGCATTCGATTCGCAACGGCCCCGGTCGACGATCACCCGCATGGGCGGGAGTGTACCGAGAGTCCAGCGTAGAGGCCACCTCCCCAGCCCCTGGCCGTGCACCGAAAATGGCATTTCCGCTGACCCTGCCCCGCTGGTAACATGGCACAACAGGTTCCGTTGAGGTCCTGGAGGTAGATAACTGCACCGTCGCCAGTCTCGGGCTGTACGGAACCGGCGGATGCAGCGAACCAGAGAAAGGCGACAGCCATGTCTCCGCGAACGTTGGATTTTCCGGTCTTTGACGCTGACAACCACATGTACGAGACCACCGACGCCTTCACCAAGTACCTTCCGCCGGAGTATGCCGGCCTCATCAAGTACGTCGAGGTCGACGGCCGCACCAAGATCGCGGTGAACGGCCTCATCAGCAACTACATCCCCAATCCCACCTTCGAAGTGGTGGCGGCTCCGGGCGCCCAGGAGGAGTACTTCAAGAGCGGCAATCCCGAGGGGAAGTCGCGGCGGGAGATCATGGGCAAGCCCATCCGCTCGCTTCCGGGGTTCAGCGCCCCCGAGCCCCGTCTCCAACTGATGGACGAGTTGGGCATCGATCGGGCTCTCATGTGGCCCACCTTGGCCAGCCTCCTCGAGGAGCGGCTGCGCGACGACCCGATGGCCACCCACGCCGTCGTGCATGCCCTCAACCAATGGATGCACGAGCACTGGACGTTCAACTTTGAGTCGCGGATCTTTCCGACGCCCGTGATCCATCTCGGAATCGTGGAGCAGGCCATCGATGAGCTCGAGTGGGTCCTCGAGCGAGGAGCGAAGATCGTTCTCATCCGCCCTGCTCCTGTACCCGGGCTGCTGGGACCTCGTTCGATGGCCCTGCCCGAGTTCGACCCCTTCTGGAAGCTGGTGGTCGACGCCGGGATCCCGGTGGGCATGCACGCCTCGGACAGCGGCTACCAGCGGTACATGAATGAGTGGGAAGGGGTCACCCGGGGTGAGATGACACCGTTCAAGGGCGGCTCCGGCTTCATGGCCATCATCGGCCACCAGGGTCGGCCCATCATCGACACAGTGGCCTCGCTCATCGGTCACGGGTTGTGCAGCCGGTTCCCCGAGCTGCGGTTCGCTCCGGTGGAGAACGGCAGCAACTGGGTACGCCCGATCCTCCGAGACATGGAGCACGCCTACGCCTCCGCCCCGAAGTCCTTCGACGAGGACCCGGTGGAGGTGTTCAAGCGCAACATCTACGTGCATCCCTTCCACGAGGAGGACCCGATGGGCCTGATCGAGCTCCTGGGTGTCGACCGCGTGCTGTTCGGTTCGGACTACCCGCACCCCGAAGGGATGGCCGATCCGCTCAGCTTCGTCGACGAGCTGCAGGCGCTCTCCCACGCCGATGTGGCCAAAGTCATGGGTGGCAACCTGAATCGACTCATGGGCTTCGAAACCGCCGCCTGAGCCGAACCCTGTGGTCGACAGTGCTGACGCCTATGCGGAGGTCCGGCACAGGCTGATCGCCGTGGTCGGCGACCCGGCCACCGATGTCGGGACACCCGTTCGCGCCTGTCCGGGGTGGTCCGTCCGGGACGTCGTCGCACACCTCGTAGGGGTCGTCGTCGATGTCGCTCACGGGAATTTGGGCGACCTGGGCATGAACCTTCTCGACCAGTGGCACGATCCCGACGTGCAGCGGGCCCGAGACACGATGACCGCTCGCCAGGTCGACGAACGACGGGGCC
>DASZJN010000185.1:0-1903 GCA_035948045.1 Acidimicrobiales bacterium
GAACCGAAGAACGCCCTGACACGTCAGTACAAGCGGGTGTTCGAGCTCGACCATGTGGAGCTGGAGTTGACCGACGACGCCCTCGAGGCCGTGGCCGAGCAGGCGCTGCTGCGGGGAACCGGGGCCCGGGGGTTGCGGGCCATCCTCGAAGAGGTCCTCCTCGAGGTGATGTACGACCTTCCCGGCCGCACCGACATCTCCAAGTGTGTCGTGGACCGGGCGGTGGTCCTCGACAAGGTGCACCCGACCTTGGTCCCGTTGAACAGCACGCCGGCCAAGGCGACCCGCAGCCGCAGGGCCGCATCCTGAGCTCGGGCTGAGCCCGGCACGGTGGGTGCCGACCACCCACCGACCCCCGCCACTGTGAATTTCGACGACCTCCCCGACGCCCTGGACTGGCTGGACGCGCACATCGACTTCGAGTCGACCATGCCGTCGAGGCGCTCGCTCCCCACCCTGGAGCGCATGCAGACACTGGCCGGCCTGTTGGGGGACCCGCAGGAGGCATACCCCGCCCTGCACATCACCGGAACCAACGGCAAGGGCTCGACCGCGGCCATGGCCACGGCCCTGCTCGGTGCCCAGGGCCTGACCGTCGGCACGTATACCAGCCCCAACCTGAGCCGGGTCAACGAGCGGATCTCCCGTAACGGCGAGCCCATTGATGACCAGGCCTTCGTCGAGGTGCTCGAGTCCCTGGCCCGGCTGGAGGTCCTCATGGACGACCCGCCGACCAGGTTCGAGCTGTTGACCGCGGCGGCGCTGGCTTGGTTCGCCGACGAGGCGGTGGACGTGGCGGTGGTCGAGGTCGGCCTCGGGGGCCGGTGGGACTGCACCAACGTGGTCCACGGCGACGTGGCGGTGCTCACCAATGTCAGCTTCGACCACACCGAAGTGCTCGGTCCGACCCTGGAGGACATCGCCCGCGACAAGTCCGGGATCTTCAAGGATGGGAGTCGGGTGGTCATTGGCGAGACGGATCCGACGCTGGTGGCCCTGCTCCGCCAGTTGGCAGGGGAGGCCGGTGCCGCCGAGGTGTGGGTCCGGGATCAGGACTTCGCCTGCACGGTCAATCGATTGGCCGTGGGCGGTCGTCTCATCGACGTCCGCACCCCCGGGGCCGCCTACGGCGAGCTGCTGGTGCCGCTGCACGGCGCCCATCAGGGCGACAACTCCTCCTGTGCCATCGCCGCGGTGGAGGCGTTCTTCGGGGCCCCGCTGGAGGAGGATGCGGTGGAACAGGCGTTTTCCGCCGTGCGGGTCCCGGGCCGGCTCGAGGTCATCGGCCGGCATCCGCTGGTGGTGGTGGACGGCGCCCACAACGTGGCCGGGATGATCGTCCTGGCCCGCTCCCTGGTCGAGGAGTTCACCGTCGAGGGCGAAGGGTTGGCGGTGGTGGGCATGCTGACCGGTCGCGATCCGGTGGCCATGCTCGGGGCACTGCTCACCGCCGGCATCCGCTCGGTGGTGGCGTGCTCCCCCAACTCCCCGCGGGCCATGGCGGCCGAGGTGGTGGCGGAAGCGGCGGCCGGCCTCGGCATGGAGGTGGCGCTGGCCTCGTCACCCAGCGAGGCGGTCACCCTGGCCGTTGGTCGGGCCGGCCCGGACGACCGGGTCGTGGTGTGCGGCTCGCTCTACGTGGTGGCGGACGCCCGACGCCTGCTCGTCCCCGATGGGACCTGAGCACTCCTGAGCACGCCGCCCGAGGGCCGGGCCGTCCCGGGGTCGGCTAGCCTGCCTCGCTCGTGGGACGTACTCTTGTCATCTGCAAGCCCGATGCCGTCGAGGGCCGCCTGGTCGGGGAGATCATCGGCCGGATCGAGCGCAAGGGGCTCACGCTGGTGGCCGCCGACCTCCGGACGATCACCTCCCCTGTGGCCAAGGCCCACTACGCCGAGCACGA
>DASZJN010000186.1:0-4178 GCA_035948045.1 Acidimicrobiales bacterium
CGGACCATCCGCGCTCCGAGGGTGAAGTGGGCAAGGTGGGGGTGGCCATCGACTCGATGGCCGACATGCGCCTGTTGTTGGCCGACCTTCCCCTCGACAAGGTGACGACGTCGATGACCATCAACGCCACTGCCGCCATCCTCCTGCTGTTCTACCAGCTGGTGGCCGAGGAGAACGGGGTGGACCCGAAACAGCTGGGCGGCACCATCCAGAACGACATCCTGAAGGAGTACGTGGCCCGGGGGACCTACATCTACCCGCCGCGGCCTTCCATGCGCCTGGTCACCGACACGTTCTCCTACTGTGCGGAGAACCTTCCGGCGTGGAACACCATCTCCATCTCCGGCTATCACATCCGCGAGGCGGGCTCCACCGCGGTGCAGGAGATCGCCTTCACCATCGCCAACGGGATCGCCTACGTCGAAGCAGCCCTGGCCGCCGGCCTCGATGTGGACGCATTCGCCCCCCGGCTCAGCTTCTTCTGGAACGCCCACAACAACCTCTTCGAGGAGGTGGCCAAGTATCGGGCGTCCCGGCGCATGTGGGCCAAGCTGATGACCGAGCGGTTCGGCGCCAAGGACGAGAAGTCGACGCTGCTGCGCTTCCACACCCAGACCGGGGGATCCACCCTCACCGCCCAGCAGCCCGAGAACAACATCGTGCGGGTCACCGTCCAGGCCATGGCGGCGGCGCTCGGAGGCACGCAGAGCCTTCACACCAACGGATTCGACGAGGCACTGGGACTTCCGACCCAACGCGCGGCCAAGATCGCCCTGCGGACCCAACAGATCATCGGGTACGAGTCGGGCATCTCCGACACCGTCGACCCACTGGCCGGCTCGTGGTTCGTCGAGTCGCTCACCGACGAGGTGGAAGCAGCGGCGTGGGAGTACCTCGAGCGAATCGACGCCCTGGGTGGGGCCGTGGCAGCCATCGAGGCCCAGTACATGCAGCAGGAGATCGAACAGGCCGCCTACGCCTTCGCCAAGGCGGTCGACGCCGACGAGAAGATCGTGGTCGGCGTCAACCGGTTCGTGGACGAGGAGCTCGAGCCGACTGAGGTGTTCCCCATCGACGTCGATCTCCAGCGATCCCAGGTGGCCCGGGTCCAGCGGGTGAGGTCCGAGCGTGACCAGTCAGCGGTGGCCGCGGCCCTGGCCGATGTGGAGGCCGCCGCCCGCGGCACCCAGAACCTGCTGGTGCCCATGAAGGACGCCCTGGCCAAGATGGCCACGCTGGGCGAGGTGTCCGACGTGCTACGAGGGGTCTTCGGGGAGTTCCACCCGAATCGCTGAAGGACATGTGACCGGCCGGTGTTTGGCCGGTCCCCAGCCGGTGGCCCAAGGACTACCCGGCCAGCAGCCGCTCGCGCAGTGGGCCCGGTTGGGCGGCATCGATCGCCGTCCAGGCCATGGCCACCGCCCCGTCGCGCACGGCGGCGTCTGCCGAGGGGGTGATGCAGGCGGCAGCGAATTCGGGCTGATGGTTGACCGACCCGGCCGCGTCGATGCCCAACAGCGGATGGATGGTGGGCACGGCCAGGGAGACATTGGCCATGTCGGTGGAGAGCCTGGGGCGAGGGGCCTGCTCGTCGTCCAGCGAGAACGAGCGGCCGAGCGTCTCGGCATTGGCCCGGTAGAGGGCCAGCAGGCCGTGGTCGCTCTCCATATGGGAGTAGACGGGGGCCAGGGTGGTGTAGCCGACCGACGACCCGGAGGCCAGGGCCCCAGCTTCGAAGCAGGCCCTGACCCTCGGCTCGAGGACCTGCAATCCGGCCAACGACGTGGACCGGCACATGAAACGGCCGGTGACGGAGTCCGGGATGATGTTGGCCGCCCGGCCGCCGTCGGTGACGATGCCGTGGACCTGGTCATCGGGACGGAACTGCTGGCGGAGGAGGCCGATGGCCACCTGGGAGATGACCATGGCATCGCCGGCGTTGACCCCCTCCCACGGAGCGGCCGACGCATGGGCGCCCTTGCCCGTGAAGGTGACGTCGAAGTGGGAGACGGCCAGGCACGTCGCCTCGAGCCGGTCGGCCGGCCACGGGTGGATCATCATGGCGGCATGGACGCCATCGAAGACTCCCTCGTCGAGCATGGTCACCTTGCCGCCGCCACCCTCCTCCGCCGGCGTCCCGAGGACCCTGATGGTGACGCCCAGCTCGTCGGCCAGCCCGGCCAGGCCCAGTCCCGCGCCGACCGCTGAGGCGGCGATGATGTTGTGCCCACAGGCGTGGCCGACGCCGGGGAGCGCGTCGTATTCGGCGCACACCGCCAGCACCATCGGCCCGGAGCCGACCTCAGCGCGGAACGCGGTCGGCATCCCGGCGATCCCCCTGGTCACCTCGTAGCCACCCTCGGACAGCATCGCCGCCGTCCATTCGCAGGCCCGGTCCTCCTCGAACGCCGTCTCCGGGTGCTCGTGGATGGTGTGGCTGAGTTCGACCAGTCCGGGCAGGTCCCCGTCGATAGCCTGACGGGCTGCGTCTTTGAGAGCCGAGAGCTCTGCCACGGGCATCGACGCTCCTCCGCTACTCGATGACCGCGATGACATCGCCGGGGCCGACCGACTCCCCGGCCTTGACCCTGACCTCTTTGACCGTGCCGGCCTTTTCGGCGTTGACGTTGTTCTCCATCTTCATGGCCTCGAGCACGCACACCGTCTGGCCGACCTCGACCGTGTCACCCACGGCCACCAACACCTTGACGATGGTTCCCTGCATGGGCACGGCCACCGTTCCCGATCCTGCCCCCGAGGCCGTGGCCTTCGGGCGCTTGGGTGCGGCCGTGCGGCCCGAACCGGCGTCGCCGGCGGCCACAGCCAACTCGTCACCAAGGTCGGGGACCCAGAGCTTCACCTGGTAGCGCCGTCCATCCACCTCGGCCGTGACATCCCTGAGCACCCGGGGCGGGGACCCCTCCCCCTCGGCCGCCCTGGCATCCAGCGGGGACTCCGACCCCGTGGACACCACGCCGCTCAGATCGAGGGTCTGCTCGACCCAGTTGGTCGAGTGCTCGGCGGCGATGAAATCCGGGTGCGAGAGGATGGCCACGTCGGCGGGCAGGGTGGTCGACACCCCGTAGATCACCGTCTCGTCGATGGCACGCAGCATCCGCCTCCGGGCCGACTCGCGGTCGTGCCCCCACACCACCAGCTTGGCTACCAGGTTGTCGTAGAACTGGCTGACGGTGTCACCGGACTCATATCCGGAGTCGAGGCGCACCCCCGGGCCCCCGGGGGCGGTGAATCGCGAGATCGTGCCCGGCGACGGCGTGAAGGCCCCCCCGGCCGGGTTCTCGGCGTTGATCCGCACCTCGATGGCGTGCCCGTGGCGACGGACATCGTCCTGACTGAACCCGAGCGGCTCGCCCGAGGCCACCCGCAGCTGCCATTCGACCAGGTCGAGACCCGTCACCAACTCGGTGACCGGGTGCTCCACCTGCAGACGGGTGTTCATCTCGAGGAAGAAGAACTCACCGTCCTGGTAGAGGAACTCGACGGTGCCTGCGTTCACGTACCCGCAGGCTTCCGCCACCTTGACCGAGGCCTCCCCCATGGCCTGGCGGACCTCGTCGGCGAAGTCGGGGGCCGGGCTCTCCTCCACCAGCTTCTGATGACGTCGTTGCGCCGAGCAGTCTCGTTCGCCGAGCCACAGCGTGGTGCCGTGGGTGTCGGCGATGATCTGCATCTCGACATGCCGTGGCCACGCCAGGTACCGCTCGACATAGCACTCGTCCCGTCCGAAATAGGCCAAGGACTCCCGCTGGGCCGACTCGAGGGCGTCTGCTGCCTCGCCCGGCCCGCTGACCACCTTCATGCCCCGTCCACCACCACCAAATGCGGCCTTGATGGCCACCGGCCAGCCGAACTCGTCGCCGAAGGCAGTGACCTGGTCGGCGGACGTGAGCACTTCCGATCGGCCCGGGACGCCGGACACGCCGGCTCGCTCGGCTGCATGGCGGGAGCTGATCTTGTCCCCCATGACGTCGATCGCCTCGGGCGGGGGGCCGATGAAGGTCACCCCGCGCTCGGTGATGGCCCGGGCGAAGTCGGTGTTCTCCGAAAAGAACCCGTAGCCGGGGTGGACGGCATCGGCACCACACCGGTCGATGATGTCGAGGATGGCCTCGGTGTTCAGGTAGCTGTCGGCGGCGGTCTGGCCCCCCAGGGCGAAG
>DASZJN010000187.1:0-15396 GCA_035948045.1 Acidimicrobiales bacterium
CGCCCCGGTGCTGATCGACACGGTCGTGGGATAGCCGCGGCGGTCTCCCCCTTCCCGCCCAGGCGCCGTCCCGCCCATGCACTAGTTGCCGAGCCCGGCCCGGATCTCGGCGATCCGGCGTCCCGGGTCCCGCGGAGTGACCCGCCCCTTGCCAGTCCTCGAGACCCGGGCGACCGCAGCCAGCCAGGGCGAGGGCTGCCGCTCCATCTCGCGGCCGATGCCCATGCGGCGAACCCGCGCCCACGAGCAGTGGAGATCGTGTGAGGCACGGGTGAGCGCCACATAGAACAGTCGACGCTCCTCGTCGTGGGCCTCCGCGGACTCGGCGTAGACGATGGGGACATATCCCTCTTCGAGTCCCACCACGTGGACGGAGGTCCATTCGAGGCCCTTGGCCCGATGGAACGTGGCCAGCTCCACCGCCTCATCGGCCGCCACCTTCGCCCCGTCACGCCTCGGGTCCCTCGACGGGGCGAGGGGCTGGGATTTTCCTGACGCGCCCTGCGACCTTCGAACTCGGCCGGTGGGGCTCTCCGGCCCGGGGGCGATCCGGTAGGGGATGCCGGCCCGGGCCAGGGCCCGGCCCATGGTGGCGAGCTGGTCGTGGGTGCGAGCCAGCACGGCCTGGTCCGACCACGGCTGGCCGTCTTCCGACCGGCCCATCAGCAGTGACACCACGCCCTCGGCCTCGGCCCGGTCGTCGTCGTACGCCGTGACCACGGACATCGGGCCGTCGGCCGCCACCGACCGGGGAGGAGGCGCCACCGAACGACCCAGGCCGGCCGTGGCTGCCGCCACCACCTGGGGCGTGGACCGGTGGTTCTCGTCCAGTCGCACGACCTCCATGCCGGGCATCATCTCGGGCAACCGGGCCAGGAGGCTCGGATCGGCCCCGTTCCACCCGTAGATGGCTTGATTTGGATCGCCGACCACGCAGACGTCGTTGCCTCCCCCCAGCAGACCGCACAGCAATCGGAATTGAGCGGGATTGACGTCCTGGAACTCGTCCACGGACAGATGCCGGTACCGCCAGCGCACGCCATCGGCGAACGCCTGGTCGTTGTCCAGCAGGTCGGCCGAGTGGACGAGGACGTCATCGAGGTCGATCGAGCGCTTTCGGCGGAGGGCCAGCTCGTAGCTGGCGAACGCCCCTTCGACCTGGTCGATGGTGGCCCCCGCCATCCCCCCGGCCCGTCCGGCGTGGACCGCGGCCTCGGCGTAGGTCTCCGGCCTCAGGCAGCGGGCCTTGGCCCAGCCGATCTCGGTGTCCACCGTCGACGCCGCCGCGGGATCGCCGACAATGGCAGAGACGATGCGGAAGCGGTGCTCGGCGACCAGGGGCGGCGGACCTCCGGAGTCGAGGGCGTGGCGCCGCAGAAGCGTGAGGGCCAGTTGGTGGAGGGTCCCGGCCCGCACCCCGGGACCCGGGACGCCGCCCGTGGCGACCGGCGTCGACACCGGCACGCCGTAGTGGCGCAGACGCTCCCGCAGCTCGCCCGCGGCCTTTCGGGTGAACGTGCAGACTGCGGTGTGGTCCGCCTCGGCGGAGCCGTCCCTGATCCGCCGGGCCACCCGCAGCGTGAGCACACGGGTCTTCCCCGATCCGGCCCCCGCCACGATGCACAGCGCCCTGGAGGGCGAGTCGATGGCACGGTGCTGTGACGCGGTCAGCGTGGCCACGGCACGTTCGAAGGAATCGCCCGGCGCCGGCCCGCTCGACGTCGGCTCCTGTGGTTCCACGGGAGCTGAGGCTATCGGTAGGGTGTGCCGGTGCTGAAGTCGTTCGCCGACGGTCGACTGTTCGGCGCAACCTGGGGGCCCGGAGCGCCCACCGTTCTGGCGCTGCACGGCTGGCAGCGCACCCACCTCGACTTTTCTCCTGTCTTCGAAGGACTCCCGCCGGGGGAGGGCCTGAGCGCACTGGGGCCCGACCTCTTCGGGTTCGGGTCCACACCGGTCCCACCGGAGCCCTGGGGCTCTGCCGAGTACGCCCGGCACCTGTTGCCGCTGTTCGAGGAGTCGGGCGTGCTGGCGGAGCGGGTGGTGGTGGTCGGGCACTCCTTCGGTGGCCGGGTGGCCGTCCGGCTGTTCGGCCTGGTGCCGGATCGGATCGAGCGAGTGGTACTGACGGCGGTGCCCCTTCTCGACCGCCAGGGGCGTCGGGCGCGTCCCGCTACCTCCTATCGCCTGGTCCGGCGGCTCCACGGCATGGGACTGGTCGGCGATGCGCGCCTCGAGGCCATGCGGGACAGGTACGGATCTCCTGACTACCGGGCGGCCCAGGGTGTCATGCGAGGCGTGTTCGTCCGGGTGCTGGCCGAGGACTACACGGACGACATGGCCTCCATGGTCTGCCCCGTGGACCTGGTGTGGGGCGACGAGGACGCCGAGGTTCCCCTCGAGGTGGCAGTCCGGGCCCAGCCGATCTTCCCGTCGGCGAGGCTGGTGACGCTGCCCGGGGTCGGCCACCTGACCCCGACGGAGGCCCCGACGCAGCTCCGGGACGTCATCCTGGGCCGACCGGCCAGGGCCCCCGGGGCTCCCACCGGCCCTGGCGCGCCCGGCGATCCGTCGTGACCGCCGCTGGGCTGGCGGCCCCGTTTGCCGTCCTCGGAGCAGCCCGGTTCCACAGTGGACTGGCCTGGATCACGGTGGGCGCCTGTGTGGCGGCGTGCGTGCCCGCCGGGCTCCGGTGGCTCCGGGTCGCCCAGCGGGAGCACTACCTGGCCGGATCGGTGGGACGATTCGCATCCCGGTGGTGGCGGTCCACGGCGGCCGACACGGCATTGGCCGTCGTGGCCGTCGGGTCGGCGGTTGCCTCGGTGGCCTGGCCGATCGCCGGGGTCGTGGCAGCGGGAGCGGTGGCGCTCGGTCCGTTGGGCCTCTCGCCGTGGGGCAGGACCTCACCACTGGCCTGGACCCGCCGCCTGCGGACCTTGGCTGCAGTGTGGGCGGCACTGGAGATCGTGGTCGTGGCCATCGGCGTGGTGACCGGTCTGGCCGCACCGCTGGCGGTGGTGGCCGCCTTGATCGTTCCGGTGGCCGTGGACATTGCCTGCTGGTTGACCGCACCGGTGGAGCGCCGTTTGTCCTCACGGTTCGTTGACGCCGCCGCCGCCCGACTCACGCGGGTCGGCCCGACGGTGGTGGGCATCACCGGCTCCTTCGGCAAGACCTCCACCAAGGGCCACATCGCCCACCTGGTTCGTCCGACTCTGACGGTGGTGGCGACCCCGGCGAGCTTCAACAACCGCGCCGGCCTGGCCCGGGCCATCAACGAGCACCTGGCCGATGGGACCGAGGTGTTCGTGGCGGAAATGGGCACCTACGGTCGTGGGGAGATCGCCGAATTGTGCGCCTGGTGCCCACCCGACATCGCGGTGATCACCGCCATTGGCCCTGTGCACCTCGAGCGCTTCGGTTCCGAAGACCGCATCGTCGAGGCCAAGGCCGAGATCCTCGAGCACGCCGATGACGTCGTGCTGCCGACGGACGACCCCCGCTTGGCCGTCCTGGCCGAACGCGCCACCGCGCAGAGCAAGCGGGTGTTCCGTTGTTCGGCCGTCGACCGGTCCGCCGATGTATGCGTCCTCCGCAGCGCCGACGGGTCCCGGGTGACGGTCCTGGCCCACGGCGAGGCAGTGGCCGAAGAGGTCGAGCTGGCCGCCGGCATCCAAGCCACCAACCTGGCCTGTGCCGTGGCGGTGGCTCTGCTCCTGAAGGTGGACGCCGGCGCCATCGGCGCCCGACTGGCTGATCTTCCCCCGGTGGAGCACCGGCTGCAGGCGGTCCGTGCGCCCTCAGGCGTGACCATCCTCGACGACACCTACAACTCGAATCCCGCTGGGGCCGTCGCGGCACTGTCCACCTTGACAGCATCGACGGGGGCGGAGACCGCGGGCGGTTCGGGCCGCTCGGGGCGATTGGTGGTGGTGACTCCGGGAATGGTGGAGCTCGGAGCCCGCCAGTTCGATGAGAACCGCCGGTTCGGGGCCGCGATGGCCGCCGTTGCCACCGATGCACTGGTTGTGGGACGGACGAACCGGCGGGCCGTGCTGGCGGGGTTGGCGTCGGTGCCGGACTCGACCACCGCGGTCCGACTGATGTCGAGCCGCCAGGAGGCCGTGGAGTGGGTCCGCGAGCATCTCGTCGAGGGTGACGCCGTGTTGTACGAGAACGATCTGCCGGACCACTACCCTTGAAAAGTTGACCGCCGGCCCGGGCCCCTCGTCGGCGGTTGGCCCACGCAGCCGCTGATCGGAGGAGTGCAACCACCGTGCCCGAAGTCGCCGTCATCTTCGGAGGTCCGTCGCCTGAGCACGACGTGAGCGTGCTCACCGGGCTGCAGGCTGCCCGGGGCCTGGCCGACACCCCGGGCGGATCCGGTGCTGTGACCCGGGCCCTGGTCTGGTCCAAGACCGGCGAGTGGTACGAGGTCGACCCGGGACTCGAGGCCGAGTCGTTTCTCGAGGGAGTGCCCCGCGGTGCCACCAAACTGCAGTTCACCGCGGCGCCGGGCGGGGGGTTCTCCGAGCCGGGCGGGCGGTTGGGACGACCGAGGGCCCTCGACATCGACGCGGCCCTGGTGTGCTGCCACGGCGGACCCGGAGAGGACGGAACGCTGCAGGCAGCACTGGACTTGTCCGAGATCCGCTACTCGGGGCCGACCGTGGCCGGCGCCGCTCTCGGGATGGACAAATTCGCCTTCGGCGCCGTCATGGCTGCGGCCGGTCTGCCCACCCTGCCCCGAGTCCTGCTCACGCCCGAGGTGGAGGCGCCTCCGTTCGACGGGCCCTTCATCGTCAAGCCGCGCTTCGGCGGCTCTTCCATCGGGATCGATGTGGTCGAGGACTTCGCCACCGCCCGGGCCCGCCTGTCGGCCAATCCGCATCTGCGGTTCGGCGCCGTGCTCGAGCCCTACCGCCCGGACCTCACCGATCTCCAAGTGGCCGTGCGCACCTGGCCCTCATTGGAGCTCTCCGCTGTCGAGCGGCCCATCCGGTCCTTGCCATCCTCGGACATCCTCGATTACCGGGACAAGTACGTCGCCGGTGAGGGAATGGCGGGAGCCAACCGCCAGCTCCCGGCGGAGATTCCCTCCGAGCTCGAGAAGGGGCTGCGCCAGGCGGGCGAGCGGATCGCCGGTCTCGCCGGGGTTCGGGGGATCGCCCGGATCGACTACCTCTCCGATGGTGAGCACTTCGTGGTGAACGAGATCAATGCGGTGCCGGGATCACTGGCCCGCTACCTGTGGGTCGCCCCGCCCATCCCCTTTGCGACCCTGCTCGCCGACCTGCTGGCCGAGGCCCGACAACGACCCACCCACGCCTACTCCGCGGCCGGCGCCGACGGCACGGTCCTCCGCTCGGCGGGATCGATCGCCGGCAAGTTGGGCTGAGGCGCTTGGCCGTTCACCGGCTCCAGCTCCTACCGGGAGAGGAAGTCCTGGTCGACATCAGGCCTCACTGGTCATTCCTGTCCGGACCCTTGACGATCTCGGTCATCGTCATCGCCATCGGAGTTGCCCTCGATTTCGGGATCCCCCACACCTCGGTGGAAAGCCATTGGATCGAAGGCTCGGTGGTCGCCATCCCCTGCCTGTGGTTGGCGGCCCGGGTCGTGCGGTGGCGGATGACCAGCCTGGTGGTGACATCGCTCCGAATCATCGAGCAGTGGGGCGTGATGTCCCGCCACCAGTCCGAGACTGCGCTGTCCCACATCGTGTCCGTCACCGCGGTGCAGACGCTGCTCCGCCGGGTCATCGGCACCGGCCGAATCGAGCTGGAGATCCGCGGCGATGATCAGATCCGGTGGATCGACGACGTGCCCAAGCCGATGGTCCTGCGCCGGGTGATCAATCGGCGGTTGCCGCCGTTCCCCTCCGACCCGGACGCAGACTGCGGTTAGGTCCGGCTCCGGTGACTTGGGTAACCTCGGACCTTCCGATGCATCCCGGATGATCCGTCAACCTCGGGAGGTTCGATGGCGTGGGAAGAGGCCGGCCGGGGTTGGGGTGCTCGAGCCGCAGAGTGGGCCTACCTGTTCGAACCGTATGCCCGGCCGGCGAACGAAGGGGTCTTCGAACTGCTCGGCGTCGGGACCGGGACCCGCCTCGTCGACATCGCCTGCGGCTCAGGCCTGGCCGCGAACCTGGCTCGACGCAGGGGCGCAGAGGTAACCGGCATCGATGCCGCAGGGGCCCTGATTGCCATCGCCCGGGCCCGGACCCCGGACGGCGACTTCCGGGTCGGCGACATGTTTGCGCTGCCCTTCGAGGACGAATCCTTCGACGTCGCCACCAGCTTCAACGGGATCTGGAAGGGCTGCGAGGCGGCCGTCGTCGAGGCCCGTCGGGTCCTGGTCGCCGGGGGTCGGTTCGGCATGACGTTCTGGGGCCGTATCGAGCGGCTCGGGCTCATGCCCTACTTCCTCAAGGTCATTGAGCATTCGCCCGCCAGCCACGGCTCGGCCAGCATCGAGCAGGGTGACACGGGTCGTCCGGGAGTGGTCGAGGAGATGCTGGAGTCGGCGGGCCTGCAGTTCCTCCAACGGGGTTCGGTCGAGGTGGTCAACGAGTGGCCCGACGTCCAGACGGCGGTTCGCGCCCTGGCCGCCGCTGGCCCATCGATCCCGGCCATCGAAGCCATCGGGTACGACGCCTTCTGTGATTCCCTGTCCGAAGTGCTGGCGCCGCTCTGCGACGACGCCGTCGGTATGCGGATCTCGTCCGATCTCGGCTGGGTCACAGCCGAGAAGGCCTGAGCAGGCCGACCCGTCAACGCCGAAGCGCCACCGTCCCGTCCGAGGGCGTGACCCGCCAGGCCGGTGTGGCGAAGGCCTGGAGGTCGACGGCGCCGGGTCGGCTCAGGGCCACCGCGCACCCGCCGAACCCGGCGCCGGTCATCCGGGCCCCGTAGACGCCGGGTAGGGACGCCAGCCGCTCGACCAGGGTGTCGAGTTCCCCGGTGCTGACGGCGAAGTCGGAGGCCAGACTGCGGTGGCTCTCCGACATCAAGGTACCGGCCGTGTTCAGGTCCCCTTCGGCGAAGGCGGTCGAGCACTGCCGGACGCGGCGGCACTCGGAGATCACGTGGCGGGCGCGCTGCCGCAGCACTGGATCTGGCAGAGCGATGAGTTCGGCCTCGTCCGCCAGTCCGAGCGGGCCGATCACCGCCGCGGCTGCTTCGCACTCGGCCACCCGGGCGGCATAGTCGGAGGTGAGGAGCGTTCGTCGCTGTCGGGAGTCGACGACGACGAACTCGGCGTCCGCCGGTATGGGGACCTGCTGGGTGGCGAGGGTGGAGAAGTCGATGAGAAGGGCACAACCGCGTTGACCACGCAGGCAGATCAGTGGGTCCATCATCCCGACGGGGACACCCGCCAGGTGCTCGGCGCGTTGGCAGAGCCCGGCGACGGCGTCTGCCGATCCGCCGACGCCGAACACCTCGGCCACGGCCACGCACAGGGCTGCACTCGAGGAGAGGCCCGATCCGATCGGTAGGTCGGCGTCGATGGTCATCGTGCCACCGCTGTCGGGCCGGGCCGTGGCGATCAGCGCTCCGATCAGTCGCGCCCACGCGGGTTCCAGCGCCGACAGGGTGGCGCCGTCAGCCGGCAGGTCCACAGGAAGCCGGACGGTCGGCCCGAACGCCGCTGAGGTGACAGCGACGTGGGAATCCGCCGAGGGCGCGAACTCGACGGTGACGCCGAGCTCGATGGCCATGGGGAGGGCCAGACCCAGGTTGTAGTCGGTGTGGTCGCCGATGAGGTTGACCCGTCCCGGCCCTGTCGCCCGCCGGACCTCGGGCATCAGCGAACGCCACCGGACGTGCTCACGAACGGACGCTCCTTCGAGGCTCCGACCAGCCCGAGTGGCGCCGCCTCGCGCGAATGGGGTGGCGCATTTGACCCCGGGCTGCGGAAGGGCCACGATCCCGCCATGACCTTCTCACTGAGCAAATGTCGGAGGCCCCTGGTTACCGCCCTCGTGGGGCCGACGCAGGACGGTGCCCGGTGAGCGGCCCCCTCGACGGAATTCGGATCATCGAGCTGGCGGGGATCGGCCCGGCGCCCTTCGCCGGGATGATGTTGGCCGATGCCGGCGCCGACATCATCCGCCTCGATCGGTCGGAACGGGCCAGCTACCCTCCCCACCAGGATCCCCACGTGGACCTGTTGAACCGGGGACGGCGGTCGGTGGCCGTGGACCTCAAGCATCCCGATGGCGTCGCCCTGGTGCTGCAGCTGGCGGAGCGGGCCGACGGGCTCATGGAGGGTTTCCGTCCCGGCGTGGCCGAGCGCCTGGGATTCGGCCCGGAGGTCTGCCTGGCCCGGAACCCGAAGCTCGTCTACGGCCGGATGACCGGGTGGGGCCAGCGAGGTCCCATGGCCCTGGCCGCTGGCCACGACATCGACTACATCGCCCTGGCGGGGGCTCTCGAGCCGCTGGGACGAGCCGGGGACCGTCCTCTGCCGGCCCTCAATCTCATCGGTGACTTCGGAGGCGGCGGGATGCTGTTGGCCTTCGGCATGGTGGCCGCCATCATCAGCGCCCAACGGACCGGGGAGGGCCAGGTGGTCGACGCCGCCATGGTCGACGGGGCCGCCTCGTTGATGACGATGACCTACACCCTTCGGGCCTCCGGAATCTGGAACGACGTGCGCGGCACCAACCTGTTGGACACGGGTGCCCACTTCTACGAGGTGTACGAGACGTCCGACGGAGGATTCATCGGGGTCGGCGCCATCGAGCCCCACTTCTACGCCGAATTGATCCGGCTGATGGGACTGGACGACGTGGACCTGTCCGCCCAGATGGACCGGGACACCTGGCCGGCCATGAAGGAGCGCTTCGCCCTGGTGTTCGCGGCCAAGACCCGCAAGGAGTGGGAGGCCATTTTCGAGGGCAGCGACGCTTGCGCGGCCCCGGTGTTGTCGCCGGCCGAGGCGCCCGATCATCCCCACAACAAATTCCGAGGGACGTTCAGCGAGGTGGCCGGCATCGTCCAGCCGTCACCTTCGCCCCGTTTCGAGGGCACCCCGGGATCGATTCGGCGGCCGCCTCCCAATCCGGGCCAACACGGTGACGAGGCCCTGGCCGACTGGGGGTTCGCCGACGCGGAGGTCGGCGAGCTGCGCCGGTCCGGTGCCATCGTCTGACGACCCCAGCTCCACGGATCCTCAGATGTTGACCACGGGGCAGGTGACGGTGCGGGTGATCCCCTCGATGAGCTGGATCCTTCCGACCACCATGCGCCCCAGCTCGTCAACCGTTTCGGCTTCGGTGCGCACGATCACGTCATAGGGCCCGGTCACGCCCTCGGCTGCCAGCACGCCGTCCAGTGCCGCCACGGCCCGGGCCACCACGGCGGCCCTTCCGACCTCGGTTTGGATCAGCACGTAGGCGTTGACCGGCATTCGGTTCTCCCGTGGCGGTGGAATGTGGGGACCGGCGAATGCTATCGCCACCGACGTCGCCGCCTACCATGCCGGATGTGGGCGTTCGGGAGCGAAGTGACCAGTTCCGGCGCCTGGCCAGGTCGGCCATCTCCGACCTGTTCGACCAGCGCCGGCCCTTCGGGCGGCTGGCCCTGACCCATGTGCTGATGACCGCGGGGGACACCTTGTTCGCCGTCTCGCTGGCCGGCTCGCTGTTCTTCTCGATCTCACCGACGGCGGCCAAGGACAAGGTGCTGCTGTACCTCTTGTTGACCATGGGCCCCTTTGCCGTGGTGGCACCGGCCCTGGGACCGGTCATCGACCGGAGCCGTGGTGCCCGGCGGGGCCTGGTGGTGGCGTCTGCCCTGGGCCGGGCGGTGCTGTGCCCCTTCCTGGCACGCGACATTCACTCACTGCTCCTGTTCCCTGAGGCCTTCGCCATGCTGGTCCTCTCCAAGGTGTACCTGGTGACCAAGGGGGCCCTGGTACCAGAGATGGCCGCGCTCGGAATGCTGGACGACGTGACGGGGGCGGAGGCGGCCAAGGGTCCTGTGCCCGATCCGCAGGCGTTGGAGGGCGCGTCTCCCGCCGTCCGCTCCCCGCACCCCACGCCGCCCTATGGAACCCCACTGATCCGGGTGGACGGCCCCGGAGCCGGTGTCGACGCCCTCGAGCCCGATCTGGCCACCCTCAACGCCCGGCTCGGACTGCTGGCATCCCTCTCCGGCCTGGTGTTCGCCCTTCCCGCGGTGGCCATCCTCAAGTTGGGCGGCGCATCGAGCGTGCTGTGGGTGGCGGTGGGAGTGTTCGCGGCTGCGGTGGCGGCCGGGGCGCGACTGCCGGTTCCGGCGCGGCCGCTACGCCGCCGGGCCCACCGGGGCAGGGACGGCCCCGGGAACGTCGACCGCATCGCCCGCTCGGCAGCTCCGGTGGTTCCGGACGTCGTGCGGGCACCGGACCTCGACGAGCGATGGCTGGGTGACGACGAGGATCTGGCTGCCTTCCGGCCCATCGCCGACACCGAGGTCATCCTGGCGCTCATGCCCATGTCGGTGCTGAAGGCGCTGATGGGCTTCTTGACCTTCCTCTACGCGTTCGCCCTCCGCCGAGAGGCCGCGGCAACCTGGTGGTTCGGCCTCGTCCTCGGGGGGCTCACCGCCGGTGCGCTCATCGGTGTCCTGCTCGTGTCCCGAATCCGGCGGGTTCTGACCGAGCAGCAGATGCTGACCGCCTCGCTGCTGGTGGTGGCCGCCTTCGCCACCCTCGGTGCCTTCTTCCCGGTCCGGTGGCTGCAGGCGGTGGTGGCCATGGCGGTGGGTGCCGCCAGCGCCGTGGCCAAGCCCTCGTTCGACGCGCTGGTCCAACGTCACGTGCGAGAGTCGAACCGGGGGCGGGCATTCGCCCGCTTCGAGACCCGGCTCCAGCTCACCTGGGTGGTGGGCTCGTTCGTCCCCGTGGTGCTGGCCCTGCCCATCGCCGCCGGCGACTTGATCATGGCGGTGGCGGCCGCCGTCGGTGCCGTCTCCTACGTGAGTTCGCGCCGGGCGGTTCGGGGCCCACCGGGTCAGCCAGCGAGACCCGGGCCCGGTGGCTGACCGAGGGGCGGCGACGCGGGCGACTCAGCCGAGCTGTCGTTCGAGCTCGTCCACCTCGGCCCGCAACTGCGCCGGCAGCTTGTCTCCGAACTTTGCGTAGTGCTCGCGGATGCCGGGCACCTCGGCGCGCCACTCGTCGGGGTTGACCGTCAGCAGCTTGGCCATGTCCTCGGCCGACACGTCGAGCCCTTCGGTGTCGATGGCGCCGGCCGACGGGACGAAACCGATCGGCGTTTCGGTGGCACCACCGGTCCCGCTGACCCGCTCGAAGACCCACTCGAGGACACGGGAGTTCTCTCCGTAACCGGGCCACAGCCAGCGGCCGTCCTCGTCCTTGCGGAACCAGTTGACGTAGAAGATCTTCGGCAGCTTCTCGCGGTCGGCGCCGGCGCCGATGCTCAGCCAGTGGGCAAAGTAGTCGGCCATGTTGTAGCCGCAGAAGGGCAGCATGGCGAAGGGATCGCGGCGGAGGTTGCCCACCGCGCCGGTCGCCGCCGCCGTGGTCTCCGAAGCCATGATCGATCCCAGGAACACACCGTGCTGCCAATCCCTCGACTGGAACACCAGCGGGACCACCGAAGCGCGCCGGCCGCCGAACAGGATGGCGTCGATGGGGACACCGGCGGGGTCTTCCCATTCTGAGGCGATGGCCGGGTCCTGGGCTGCGGGGACGGTGAAGCGGGCATTGGGATGGGCGGCGGTGGTGCCGGACTCCGGAGTCCAATCCTCGCCCCTCCACGAGGTGAGGTGGGCGGGCGGCTCGTCGCTCATGCCCTCCCACCACACGTCGCCGTCATCGGTCAGCGCCGTGTTGGTGAAGATGGCGTTGGCGTCGAGGGTGAGCATGGCATTGGGGTTGGTGTGGACGTTGGTGCCCGGTGCCACTCCGAAGAACCCGGCCTCCGGATTGATGGCATAGAGCCGTCCGTCGGAGCCGAATTTCATCCAACAGATGTCGTCGCCCACCGTCTCGACCTTCCAGTCAGGGAGGGTCGGGATGAGCATGGCCAGGTTGGTCTTGCCACACGCCGAGGGGAAGGCGCCGGTGACATAGCGGGTCTCCCCGGCCGGGGAGGTGAGCTTCAAGATGAGCATGTGCTCGGCCAGCCAGTTGTCGTCCCGGGCCATCACCGAGGCGATGCGGAGGGCGAAGCACTTCTTTCCCAGGAGCGCGTTCCCGCCGTATCCAGAGCCGTAGGACCAGATCTCACGGGTCTCGGGGAAGTGCACGATGTACTTGTTGTCCGAGTCGCACGGCCACGGTGTGTCGGCCTGGCCGTCGGCGAGCGGCGCGCCCACCGAATGGAGGCACGGCACGAAGTCGCCGTCGGCGCCGAGCACCTCGAGCGCCCCGCGCCCCATGCGGGTCATGATGCGCATGGACACGGCCACGTAGGCCGAGTCCGTGATCTCGACGCCGATGTGGGCGATCGACGATCCAAGGGGACCCATGGAGAAGGGCACCACGTACATGGTCCGCCCCCGCATCGACCCCTTGAACAGGTCGGTCAGGACGCCGCGCATCTCGACGGGGTCCCGCCAGTTGTTGGTCGGTCCGGCGTCGGACTCGAGCGTCGAGCAGATGTAGGTCCGATCCTCCACCCGTGCGACGTCGCCCGGGTCCGAGTGGGCCCAGTAGCTGTTGGGCCGCTTGGCCTCCGAGAGCTTGGTGAAGGTCCCGTTGCTCACCAGCAGCTGACACAGCCGGTCGTACTCCTCGGCCGACCCGTCGCACCACTCGACGGCGTCGGGCTCGGCCAGTGCCGCGATCTCGTCCACCCATGCGATGAGCTTCTTGTTCTCGGTGGGGGGCATTGGCTGGGTGTTCCTCCTCGGGTTGATGCCTGTTCGGGTGGACCGCCGTACCGAACGGACCGTCCCGGGGCTCTCATCGATTGTAGTGGGGCCGATTCCTCACAATGGTAGGCAAGGGGCTGTGCACAGTCCCAATTCCGGAGATCCAGGGTCGGGTCGGCAGAACGCCGTCGACGAGTTCGACGCCATCGAGCGCCTCCGCGCCCGCTTCGAGGCCGCCGCCCGGGGCCAGTACCCCCACGGGGAGGTGCCGCCCTTCGGGGACACATGGATCGGAGACGACGCCGCCGTAGTGACCACGAGGGCCGCCAGGGCTGACGACCAGGCCAGACACCAGGCCAACCAGGCCGGCACCCAGGAGGAGGCCGCCCACCCGCCCACCTTCCAGGCCCTGCTGGCTACCGACCTGATCGTCGAAGGCGTCCACGTCGATCTCGAGCTCTGCAGCCTCGCCGACGTGGGCTACAAGGCCTTGATGGTCACCCTGTCCGACCTGGCCGCAATGGGGGCCTGGCCCCAGTACGCCCTGGTGTCGATCGCCGGCCCACGGGGAACCGACTTCGACCAGCTGGGCGCCGGCCTGGCCGCGGCCGCGGCCGAGACCGAGTGCGTGGTGGTGGGTGGGGACCTTTCGCAGTCGCCGACCCTGGTGATCTCGACGGCCGCCTTCGGTGGGCTGCGCGGTGACCCCGGCCACGGCCCCCTGCTCCGTTCGGGCGCCGGCGCGGGTGATTGTCTCCTCGTCACCGGGCCCCTCGGCGGTTCCGCGGCCGGCCTGCGTACTCTCCGCTCCGGCATGGCCGGTAGCCAGGCCGGAGCAGTGCTCGCCCGGGCCTACCGACGTCCGAAGGCCCGACTGTGCCAAGGGGAGGTCGCCCGCCAGGCGGGGGCGAGCGGGGCCATCGACATCTCCGACGGCCTGGTCGCCGATATCGGGCACCTGGCCACGGCCTCCGGCGTGGGCATCGCCCTCGACCGGCTGCCGGTGATCGACGGCGCCACCCGGGACGAGGCCCTCCACGGGGGCGAGGAGTACGAGCTCCTCATCGCCACCGGAGAGCCGGACCGACTGGTCGGGGCCTTTGAGGCCGAGGAGCTGCCCCCTCCGATACAAATCGGTGTCTGCGTCGCCCAGCTCGGGCAGGCCACGCTCGAGGGTCATCCGCTGCCACCTGGGGGGTGGCGCCATCAGTTCTGAGCGAACCCGAGGGGACACCGTGCGATCGGTAGTTGACGGCCGTCAGCGCCGGGGTCCGAGCCGTTCACCGGGAGTTGAGGCTGACCCCGATAGGCGTGGTCGCACCACGGGTGGGACCCGGCGGGCGACCCTCAGCCGGGAATGTTGCGGATCGGGCGCTTCACGACCTTGCCGGAGCGGATGCAGGAGGTGCAGGCGTGGAGCCGTTTCGGCGATCCGTCGACGAGGGCCCGAACCCGCTGGATGTTCGGATCCCAGCGCCGCTTGGTCCGCCGGTGGGAGTGGCTGATGTTCATGCCGAACGACGGCTTCTTCCCGCACACCTCACACACCGCTGCCATGACACTCCGACTTCCTCGTGGGATCCTCTGGGTAAGGCGCAAAGGTTAGCATCCTGGCCATGGTGGTCCTCGACACGCTCGGAGCGACGGAGCTGTGCCGGGTCATCGTCACCTTCCGCGACGGGCTGCGATCCCACCAGGACCTGATCAACCGACTCAACGTCTACCCGGTTCCGGACGGTGACACCGGAACCAACATGGCGCTGACCCTCGAGTCGGTGGTCGAGGAGATCGCCGGCCTCGAGTCGGCCGACCTCGACGGCACCTGCAAGGCGATCACCCACGGATCCCTGATGGGGGCCCGTGGGAATTCCGGAGTCATCCTTTCCCAGCTCCTCCGCGGCATCTCGGCCGGCCTCAACAGCCCGACCGGCCGATCCGGGGCCCGGGAGCTGTCGGAGGCTCTGACCGTCGCCGACCAGCTGGCCCGCGAGGCGGTCATGCGTCCGGTGGAGGGGACGATCCTCACGGTGGCCAGCGGTGCCGCGGAGGAGGCCCGGCTCGCCGCTGAGGCAGGCAAGTCGCTGGTGGACGTGGCCGAGGCCGCCAGAGTCGGGGCCGCCGAGGCCCTGGCCCGGACGCCTTCGCTCCTTCCCGTGCTGGAGCAGGCCGGCGTGGTCGACGCCGGAGGGAGCGGCTACCTGCTGTTGTTCGACGCCCTGCTGGCGGTACTCGATGGGCGTCCCATGCCCGAACCGGCGGACCTGCCGGAGACGAAGTTCGGCCCCCTCAACCCCGAGGCTCCCGGCACCGCCCTGGCGCCGGGAGATGCCGATGCCGAACTCGCCGGCCTGCGCTATGAGGTCATGTACCTGCTGGAGGCGGCCGACGAGACCATTCCCTCGTTCAAGGAGGTCTGGGCCGGCCTCGGGGATTCCATCGTGGTGGTCGGCGGGAACGGCCTCTGGAATTGCCATATACACACGGACGACATCGGAGCAGCCGTCGAGGCCTCGCTCGATGCCGGACGGCCGAGGACCATTCGGGTCACCGACCTGCTGGAGCAGGT
>DASZJN010000188.1:0-13572 GCA_035948045.1 Acidimicrobiales bacterium
CAGGCGAAGGAGGCCGTCGGCGATCTCCCTGATCTCGACGTCCTGTCCCGAACAGACGTTGTAGACCTCCCCCGGCTGCCCCGACTCGATGAGCAGCCGGTAGGCCCGCACCACGTCCCGCACGTCGGTGAAGTCCCGCCGAGCCGACAGGTTGCCCACCGGGATGGTCGAGGCGCCGCGCCGATCCGCTTCCACGATCCGCTTGGCCAGGGCCGGCACGGCAAAGTTGGGGGTCTGGCCCGGCCCGATGTGGTTGAACGGTCGAACGGTGATGACATGCTGCGAATGTCCCAGGAAGGCCTGGGCCACCAGGGCCTCTCCGGCCAGTTTGCTCGCCGCGTACGGAGTCAGGGGTGCGGTCGGCGATGCCTCGGTGAGGGGCAGACGCGTCGGGTCGGTGACCGCGCCGTAGACCTCGGCCGAGCTCGTCACCAGAACCCGCGGGTTGGTGCCGCACTCACGGGCCGCGGCCAGGACGGCACCCGTGCCGATGACATTGACCTCCAGCACCCGGAGGGGCTCGTCCCACGACTGCCCGACGTGGGTCAGGGCAGCCAGGTGGTAGACGGCGTCGGGCTGCGCCTCGGACAGCGCCGCCAACAGCGCGGCGGGATCGGTGACGTCCACCTCCTGGTCGATGGCGACGACGTGGTCGCCGAGGCTGCGCAGGTGGTCGGCGAGCCAGGCGCCCACAAAGCCCCGGCCGCCGGTGATGAGGGAACGCACGACGGTGACCCTACTGGCTACGGGCCGGAGCCTTCATCTCGAGGGGGTGCGGGCCGGCGAGCGGCATGGCGGAATGCATCCATGTGCCGGTCGGCACTCTGCTCCCAGGTGTGGCGGGACACGATCTCGAGACCGCGTCGGCGGCGTTCAGCGTCAGCGGAGGCGCTGGATGGGCCGGCCAACTGGGCCTCGATCGCATCAGCCAATCCGGTGCCGTCACCGGGAGCGACCAGCACCGCCGCGTCCCCGGCCACCTCCTCCATCGCCGTCCCGGCTGTCGTCACCAGGGGCGCCCCGCAGGCCAGCGCCTCGAGGGCGGGCAGCCCGAACCCTTCATAGAGCGCCGGGTAGACAACTGCCGTCGCCGACCGCAACAGGGCCGGGACCGCTTCGTCGACGACGTATCCGGTGCGGACGATGCGAGAAGCCACCCCCGAGGCCTCCACCACCCGGTCGACCTGCGTTGCGCCCCACCCCGCCCCTCCGGCCAGGACCAACAGGGCGTCCGGATGGCGACCGGCGATCCGGGCAAACGCGCCCACCAGGGTGGGGATGTCCTTGCGGGGCTCGAGGGTCCCCACAAACAGGAGGAACGGACGGCCGCCGGCAAGGCGCGGGTCGATGCGGGTCAGCACAGGGGCGTCGGCTCCGTCGTAGGGCTCCGTGGTGCGGAACCGCCGGGTGTCCACCCCGTGCGGAGCCACGAAGACCTCGGCGTCCACCTGGCACCAGCGAATGAGCTCCGCCGCGGTGACACGGCTCGGACACACGACCGCCGCCGCCCGCTTGGCCGCCACCGTGATGGCCCGGCGGAACAGGAGGGCCTTGGATCGCTCATGCCACTGCGGGGTGTCGAAGAAGCTCAGGTCGTGGATGGTGACCACGGCCGGGACCGAGGAGCGCTCGGGCATCGTGTAGTGGGGGCCGTGGTGCACGGAAACGGCCTGGCGGGCCAGGATGCCGGGCAGGCGGACCTGCTCCCAGGCCAGTCGGAGCGGGCGCGACCGGGGTGCGTCGGCCACCACTGCAGCACGTGGGGCGCCCGTGCTCCACCGCGGTCCGTCGGTCCTCCGGGACACCAGCACCAGGTCGAGATCGGACCGGGCGCCCAACGCCCCGACCAAGTGGAGGGTGTACTGACCGGCGCCGACCGGCCGGTCAGGAACGGCGGTGACATCGACCGACAGTCGCAGCCGCGGGTCAGCCATGTGACGCCCTGCGGGCGAGATCGAGCGCCTCGGTCCAGACGTCGAGATGACGACGGGCGACGGCCGACCAGGTCAGCTCGGCGGAGCGCTCCAGCCCGAGCGATTGCAGGCGGGACCGCTCGTCTTCGTCGGTGGCCACCCGCAACAGCGCGGCGGCGATCGACTCCACGTCGCGCGGATCCACCTCGAAGGCCGCACCCGCCGTGCTCGGGAGTGGACTGGCCACCACCGGCGCGCCGAAGGTCATGGCCTCGACCGGGGGAATACCGAAGCCCTCGATGAGCGGGACATAGGCCAGCAACCGGGCCATGGCGTAGAGCGCCGACAATTCCGATGGAGAGACCATCCCGGCCAGCACCACCCCGGCCTCGGGCCTCACCCGCTGCCCCCAACCGCTGGGGCCCACCATCACCAGTGGCCAGGGCTCGGGCAGCGAACCCCGGATGCGCCGATAGGCCTCGATGAGCCGGGCCTGGTTCTTGCGCGGCTCGAGGGTGCCGACGCTCAGCAGGAACGGCCCGTTGACTCCCATCCGGGACAGAAGGGCGCTGGCCGCCTCGAGGTCCGGGGGAGGGAGATGATCGGACCCCATCGGGATGACGGTGATGGCCTCAGGCGAGGCTCCGGCCTCCCGCAGGTCGTCGGCGACCACTCCGGCCGGCACGATGAATCGGTCGGCGCGCCGCAAGGCCCGGCGCAGGGCCGCCTCGTGCCAGGCCCGTCCTCGCCTCGGGTAGGCGTCCGGGACCCGCCGCCACAGCAGATCGTGCACCGTGGCCACCAGTTGGGCACGGCCGGGCTGCAGGGTGGACAGCGAGGTGGCGTGCACCACGTCGAAGCCCCGAGGGGCCCTGAGGATCCCGTAGTCCCAGGCGCGGGTCAGCAGGGGGCCGGGCAGTGGCGAGCTCCGCACCGGATGGCTCAGTGAGCCGAGCAGGTCGGGCGCCCCACCACCCGCAGGTCGGCTGGCCACCAGCTCGAGTTCGGGCCTGCTCTCTGCCTCGAGCGTGTCGATGCCCTGCACCAGACCGCGGACATAGGTGCCGATCCCGCCGGAGGCCGGCCGCCGGAGCTGCTCGGCCATCATGATCAGGCGGATGCGGCTCACCCCCCTCGCCCGAGCGGCCGGGGCACATTCCCCGACACGCCGCCGACGGCCTCCCGGTACAACCCGGCCAGGCCCTCGGCGCACGCATTCCAGGTGAAACCGCGGCTCCGGCGCCGGCCGCGTTCCACCAGTTCGACGATGTCGGAGCCACCGTCGAGCACCCGGCTGAGGGCACCGGCCAGGCCCTCGCCGTCGCCGGGCGCCACCAGGAGTGCCCCGTCCCCCACCACTTCGGGCACCGCTCCGGCCGCCGTGGCCACCACCGGCACGCCAACCGCCATGGCCTGCAGGGGAGGGAACCCGAACCCCTCGTACACCGAGGGGTACGCGAGCACCGACGCGTGCTGCAGCGTGGCGGCCAGCGCCTGGTCACCGAGGTAGCCGGGGCGGACAATGCGCGAGCGGGCAGGCGAGGACTCGACCGCGGCGAGGAAGCGCCCGACGCCCCAGCCGTCACTCCCGACGATCACCAGGGCCACCTCGGGATGGGCGGCCGCCACCGGCGCGAAGGCCGAGACCAGCAACGGGTAGTCCTTGCGGGGCTCGATGGTCCCGACGGCCAGGACATAGCGACTGCAGCCGGCGGGCAGCGGCACCGGCGGCGGCGCACCACGTTCAGTCGGCGGCAACGGAATCCCATGGTGCACCGCCCGCACCCGCTCTGGATCGACCGACAGCTCGGCGATCACCTCATCGGCCACGAACTGCGACGGCGTATGCACCCATGCCCCGTCGGCCACGGCCCGCCGGATGAGGCCCGGGAACTCGAGGGTGGCCGGATCGCACAGCTCGGGGTACAACACCACGGTCAGGTCGTGCACGGTCACCACCCGAGCGGCTCGCCTGGTCGGGGGCACCACGAAGTTGGACCCATGGACGACGTCTCGACCACCGATGAACCACTCGACGGGTGGGAACCCGGACCGCTTCCAGGACGCATGCAGTGGACGCGCCGGCATGGCTCGCTGGCCAGTCGCAACCCCCGACGGCACCAGTCCTGCGATCCCTCGGCGGCGACGCCAGCTGACGGCGAAGGCCGACACATCGACCTGTGGAATGGCGGACAGTCCCGCCAACGCACCGGCGCAGAACGCCCCGACACCAGTGGGCCGGCCCAGCAGGGGTGTGGCCTCGAACCCGACGGACAGGGGACCCCGGTCGGAGGGGGCAGTTCGCTCCGGCGGCACGGAGGGAGCCTTGCACATCGCCGGTCCCGGCCGGTGCAGGCGGGGCCGTCGCGGCGGACGGGTAGCCTGCCCACCGTGTCAGGCTCTCCCGTGCCAGCCCCGGCGCCGCCCTCCGCGGTCCGACCCCGATGATCACGGCCTTGGCCGGCGGCGTCGGGGCAGCCCGGCTCCTGCGCGGGATGGTGGAGGTGGTCCCGCCCTCGGAGATCACCGCCATCGTGAACACCGGCGATGACACGATCCTGCACGGGCTCCACATCGCCCCGGACCTCGACACGGTGATGTACACGCTGGCCGACGCCATCAATCCCGATACCGGGTGGGGCCTGGCCGGCGAGACCTGGCGGGTGATGGAATCCCTCGAACGTCTCGGGGGGGTCACCTGGTTCAATCTCGGCGACCAGGACCTGGCCACCCACTGCTACCGGACCCAACGCCTCCACGAGGGCGCCCCACTGGGCCAGGTGACCGCGGAGCTCGCCCGCGCCTGGGGGCTCGAGATCCGGCTCGTCCCGGTAACCGACGATCTGCTCCGCACCCGTCTGCAGCTGGTCGACGGTCCCGAGGTCGGCTTTCAGGAGTACTTCGTGCGTCTTCGCCACGATGTGGCGGTGGCCGCTGTCCGTTTCGAGGGCGCCGAACGTGCGGAGCCCGGTCCCGGAGTGCTCGAGGCGCTGGCCGCGGCCGAGACCATCGTGGTGTGCCCGTCCAACCCGGTGGTCTCCATCGGCCCCCTGGTGGCCGTGCCCCGGGTGCTCGACCAGCTGCGACTCCGTCGGGACCGGATCGTGGGGGTCTCCCCCATCGTCGCCGGAGCCGCCCTCAAGGGCCCGGCCGACCGGCTCCTGCGGGAGATGGGGTTTCCATCCTCGGTGGTGGGGGTGGCGCGATGGTACGCCTCATGGATGGGGACGCTGGTGATCGATGAGGCCGACGCCGAGTCGGCCCCGGCGGTCGAGGCGGAGGGGGTTCGATGCATCGTCGCCCCCACCATCATGTCCAGCGTGGAACGTTCGGCCATTCTCTCGCAGACGGTCCTGGATGCCATTGCCTGAGACGCACCCTCCGGTCGGGCCCGGTGGAACCCGGGGCCTGAGCATCTTCCCGGTCGAGGGACTGGGCGAGGTCACGCCCGGCGACGACTTGGCCGCGCTGCTGGCCGAGGCGCTGGTGGCCTCCGGGACGGGTGCGTCTTCGGTTCCGGGGGGGTTGGGCGACGGCGACGTGCTGGTGGTGACACAGAAGGTGGTCTCCAAGGCGGAGGGCAAGATCGTCGAGATCGATGCCGCCGATCCGGAGGCCAAACGGGCCTTGGTCGAGGGCGAGTCGGTCCGCATCCTCCGCCGTCGCGACGACCTCCTGATCACCGAGACTCGTCACGGCTTCGTCTGCGCCAACGCCGGCGTGGATTTCTCCAATGTGGCGTCGGGCACGGCGTCGCTGCTGCCGCTCGACCCGGACCGGTCGGCGCGCCGAATCCGAGAGGTCCTCGAACACAGGCACCATGTCTCGGTCGGGGTGATCATCTCGGACACCTTCGGCCGTACGTGGCGGAACGGTGTCACCGATGTCGCCATCGGCATCGCGGGCATTGCCGGCATCGTGGATCTGCGCGGGACCCCGGACGCCACCGGTCGGGTCCTCGAATCGACCGAGGTCTGCGTGGCCGACGAGCTGGCCGGCGCAGCCGAGCTGGTGATGGGGAAGGATCGCGGCGTGCCCGCAGCGGTGCTCCGTGGCGTCGACCCGGGGTGGCTCCGCCCGGGGTCGGTGGCGGCCGAGATCGTCCGGCCCTCGGACGAGGACCTGTTCCGTTGATCAGCCCACGTCGTGGAGATCGACCACGAACACCAGCGTCTCGTTGGGGGCGATGACGCCGCCGGCGCCCCGCTCGCCGTAGCCGAGGTGTGGCGGAATGGTGAGCCTGCGGCGTCCGCCCACTTTCATCCCGGCGACGCCCTCGTCCCATCCGGCGATGACCTGTCCGGCACCCAGGGGGAACGCGAACAGCTCACCCCGGCTCCAGGACGAGTCGAACTCCTGACCGGTGGACCACGACACGCCCACATAGTGGACGTTGACCGGCTGGCCGTTGACGGCCTCTGGTCCATCCCCGAGTTCGATGTCTTCGATCAGCAGATCGCCGGGGGGTGGGCCGTCCGGAATGGTGATGACGGGTGCGGAGTCGGGTGTCATGGCGACGACTGTAGATCGCTGGAGCCGGGCTGACGGCGCCGATGCCGGCCGGTCAGCGACCCCGACGCGATCCGCCGGAACCACCGGAGGTCCGCTTGGCCCCCACCGAGCCCCGGCGCCGTTGTCCGTGGGAGCCGCCACCCTGTCCCCCAGCCGCTCCGTGCCCGCTGCCGCTGCCGGCTCGGCGCGACGTCGAAGGAGCCGCTCCTCGCTTGCCGACGGATTTGCCCGAGGGCTTGGGGGCGGGTTTGCCCGGTCGCGCCGGTTTGCCGCGGCGCTCCCAGGTGCCCGAGCCCTGCTTCTTCGGTCCGCCCGGGGCGTGGCCCGACGCCGCAACGCCTCCTCCGGTGCCATTCTCACTGCTCCGCTCCGAGGCATGGCCGGTGCCGTTGCCCGAGGAGCCGTTCCGACCGGCGGCCGGACGTGCCTTCCACGGTTTGGTCGGTCGCTGGAACCGGTCAGGCTGTCGACCCCGCGGTCGGTTCGGCCTGTCGGAGCCGGCCCGGACGGCCGCGGCAGGGCGGCGCTTCGGGGCCTCACCGATCACCCTGGTGACGGCGGCGAGATCGGGCGGGGTGGTACCCATCGGCACGTCGAGATCTCGCTGCAGCCGCTTGACCGCTGCCGCCTTGTCCGGCGTCACCAAGCTGACCACAACCCCGGTGGCGCCGGCGCGAGCGGTCCGGCCTGAACGATGCACGTAGTCCTTGGCGTCCGCCGGAGGATCGAAGTGCACCACGGCATTGACACCGTCTACGTGAATTCCCCGTGCCGCCACATCCGTCGCCACCAGGGCATCGACCGCGCCCCGGATGAACGAGTCGAGCGCCCTCTCGCGTTGCTTCTGACTGCGGTCACCGTGTATCGCCGCGGCCCGGACCCCGCGCTGTTCCAGCTGGCGGGCAATCCGATCGGTGCTGTGCTTGGTCCGGCAGAACACGATGGTCGGGCCTGATGCCGCCACGACCTCGGCGGTCACGTCGACCCGGTCACCCGACGAGACCTTCCAGAAGAGGTGCACCGCAGCATTGGCGTCGTCTTCGTCCACTTCGAGCTCGTGGCGGGCGGGGTGGTCCTGGTAGCGCCGGACCAACACGTCGATGTCGCCGTCGAGCGTCGCCGAGAACAGAAGCGTCTGGCGGTTGGCGGGAGTGAGATCGAGGATCCGTCGCACGTCGGGGAGAAATCCCATATCGGCCATGCGGTCCGCTTCGTCGATCACCACGATCTCGACGGCATCGAGGCGGATGCTTCCTCGTTCGATGAGATCGCCTAGCCGTCCGGGACAGGCCACGGCCACGTCCACGCCGCGGGAAAGGGCCTTCAGCTGCGGGCCGTAACCCACTCCGCCGTAGAACGAATCGACACGCAGGTTGCGCGGCGTGGCCAGCACCTGCAACTCCGTGGCCACCTGGGCCGCCAGCTCACGCGTCGGCGCCAGCACCAGCACTCTCGGGTGCCTCGGACGGGATGGCTTGCCGGTCAGCCGGGCCACCGCGCCGATGCCGAACGCCAGTGTCTTCCCGGATCCCGTCGGTGCCTTTCCGCACACGTCCCGACCGGCGAGGGCGTCGGGGATGGTGGCGGACTGGATCGGGAACGGCTCGGTGATGCCCTTGCGGTCAAGTGCCGCGACGATGTCCGAGGGCACGCCGAGGGAGGCGAATGAGGGCTGCAAGGGGGGCATGGGGTGCTTTCGTGCGACAAGGGGAGGGCACGGGGATGTGCCTCGGGGTGGCCTGCCGCTACGTCAAGCGCACCAGGACATCCACAGGCTAGTGCCTCGGACGCTCCCGACCGGCGCGCGGGCTGTGGTGGCGTCCATCGCCCTGAGGCGTGGCAGAGGTCACACGAGGCCGGGCAGGCCAGGCCCTGACGGCTGCGCTACCCCTCCTCGGACTGGCGGAGCCGCTGGCCGACGAACTCCAGGACGGCCGCCGTCCCGGTTCCCAGCTCCGTCCACGGGCGCCAACCGAGCTGGATGCCCGCCCGGCTGGGGTCGAGGCTGCTCCGGAGCAATTCGCCGGGGCGCAGGGGCCGGTGGTTGGCCTTGGTGGTCACGCCGGCCTGGGCGGACATCTCGCGGAAGAGCTCGTTCACCGAGGTCTCACTGCCCGTGCCCACGTTGCACACCAGTCCACCTCCCTTGGTTGCCGCTCGGACGAAGGCGTCGACAACGTCGTCGACATAGACGAAGTCACGGGTCTGCTCCCCGTCGCCGAAGATGGTCACCGGCTGGCCCGTCAGGAGGAGTTCGGCGAAGATCGCCACCACGCCGGCCTCTCCGTGGGGGTCCTGGCGGGGCCCGTACACATTGGCCAGCGCCAACGCGGAGAACTCGAGCGAATGCAGTTCCCGGTAGGCCTCCAGGTAGTCGATCGCCGCCTTCTTCGACACCCCGTACGGGGACAGCGGACGGTGAGGCAGCGACTCCTTCAGCGGCAGCTCGGACGCATCGGGCTCGCCGTAGAGCGTCCCGCCGCTGGCGGCAAAGACCACTCGCTGGGCGCCCGAGGTGCGGGCCCCTTCGAGCACACGGAGCGTGCCCAGCAGGTTGACATCGGCATCGAAGACTGGGTCGGACACGGAGGCCCGCACATCTGCCTGGGCCGCCAGGTGGAAGATCACTTCCGGTCGCCGGCGGATCATCAGGTCGACCACCTCGGCGGAGCGCACATCCATCTGGTGGACCGTCAGTTGGTGACCCGCCGAGGTCCGGGCCTCGGCCAGATTGGCCAGGGAGCCCGTGGACAGGTCGTCGACCACGTCCACGGTGTGCCGTTCAGCCAGCAGGCGGTCCACGAGGGTCGATCCGATGAAGCCGGCGCCGCCGGTGACCATCGTTCGCACGGTCAGACGCCTTCGGCTACCCGTTGCCCATCGATGATGGTGCCCGATGCCGTGACCGCCCCGGCACCGATCACCGACAGTGGGTGGATGACGCAACGTTGGCCCACGATGGCACCGGGTCCGATGATCGACCCTTCCACGGTGGCCCTGGACGCCACCCGGGCCCCTGGCAGGAGGACGGACCCGATCACCGATGCGCCCTCTTCGATCACCGAGCCCGCTCCGATCACCGACTCCTCGACCACGGCGCCGGCGGCGACCGAGGCACCCGAACCGAACAGGGACCGGGCCGCCCTGGTGCTCTGGACATCGACCTCCCCGATGCGCCACACGCCCGAGCCGAGCGACGGGTCCAGTTCCGCCCCGGGCGCGGGAGGACCGGGACGAGTGCCCAGGAGGAGATCCCGATGGGCACGGAGGTAGGCATCCGGAGTCCCCGTGTCCAGCCAGTAGGCGTCCGATCCCAGGGCGAACAGGGTGCGGGCCTCGACCAGGGCGGGAAAGGTCTCGCGCTCGATGGACACCCGGCGGCCCTCGGGGATGCGGCCGAGCACCGAGGGCTCGAACACGTAGGTCCCGGCGTTGATCAGGTTGGTCGGCGCCTCGTCGCGGGGCGGCTTCTCGATGAATGCCTCCACCCTCCCCTCGGCGTCCGTGGGCACCACACCGAAGGCGCTGGGATCGTCCACCGGCGTCAGGCTGATGGTGCCCTCGCCTCCGCTGTGGCGGTGGAAGGCGATCAGGGCCGAGATGTCGGAGTCGGTGAGCACGTCGCCGTTCACCACCACGAAGGTGTCGTCGATGTCAGAATGTCCGGCCGCGAATCTGATCGCCCCCGCCGTGTCCAACGGGGTCGGTTCCACCGCATAGGACATGCGGACGCCGGCGATGATGCCGCCCGGGTAGGCGTTCATGAAGGCGTCGGGCCGATATCCCAGCGAGAGCACCGCATCGTCGATTCCGTGGCGGGCCAGGTGGCCGATGACACGCTCGATCATGGGCTGCTCCACGATCGGAAGCATCTGCTTCGGAGTCGTGAGGGTCAGCGGACGGAGACGCGTCCCCTCGCCGCCCACCAAGACGACGGCTCTCACTTCTTCGCCGTGGTCGTGGGGGCAGGTGTTGTCGTGGTCGGAGCTGTGGTGCTAGCCGTCGTCGGTGCCGTCGTCTGGGTGGTGGCGGTGGTGGGCAGCGTGGTTGCCGTCGTTCCCTGGGTCGCGGCGGTGATCAGATTGGTGATGGCCTGGGCCGGGGGCTTGGGGACCGAAGCCGTGGCCGGCACGAAGGCCATGGTGATCAGCTGAGTGTCAACGAACCGGAGGTCCTGGGGAGGGCCGCTCGTCTCGGTCCCCTTGCCCTTCGAGGTGAAGTTGGGCCAACTCACGACGATCACCACCCCGGGCTTGCCCGCATCGGGGGTGCCCTTGGGGCAGACGTCGCCGTTGTTCTGTGCCGGCTTGCCCGGGTACTGCAGCGTGGACGAGGTCAGTTGGAGGCCCCGGTAGCCGGAGACGAACTTCCCCAAGGTGGCGTTGCTACCGGACTCCGAGCTGTTCTTCGGAGCGATGGTCAACACCCCGTTGCCATTGGCGACCAGTCCGGTCTTGGCCGTGTTGGTGCTGGCCGGAAGATCGGGCTGCATGGTGCCGCAGATGTCGATGCCCAACGCCGCATGCCACTGGTCCGTGGTGGTCGGATGACCCGTCCCCGACGCGGTCGGATGGGTGCGCTGGTACCGGCTGAATCCGATGAGCAGCAGGCCGACGATGCAGATGACCGCCAGGCTGGCATACCAGTTGACCGGCATCTGGCCCCGGTAGGTCCGGCCTCCCCCCGTGGTGGCGGCGCGCTCGACCCATCTGCCCGTCGAACTGCTTTTGCCCGTCGAACTGCTCGCCATGATCGGACGACACCCTACAGCCTGGGATCGGGCGCCCCGGTCGGGGTCGGTGCCGGGTGGGTCACGCGGACCAGGCACGCCAGGCCGGCACGGACCCCGATCCCGAGCGCCACCAGCGGGAGCAGGGCCTTGCGCCATCCGCCCGATGATCGGGTGGCGAACCTGAGCAGTGAGCGGTGGTGCTCGAAGATCATCCGGTACGGGTGCCGGTCAGTCGAGACACCTTGCACGTGGGTCACTTCGGACCCGGGGACGTAGGCCACCTGCCATCCGGCTCGACCGAGGCGCCAGCACAGGTCGACGTCCTCGGCATACATGAAGTAGGCCTCGTCGAACCCACCGACCTCCTCGAACGCCGAACGCCTGGCCATGAAGCACGCTCCGGACACCCAGTCGACCGTCTGCGGCCCCGGCCCGGCCTCCCCCAGGTGGGCCTGCTGGTAGGACCGGGTGAACCGATTGTCGGGCGCGAACATGCCCAGCAGGGCGTGGCCGGCCGCGTCGATCAGCGACGGGAACCGGCGGGCCGAGGGGTAGCGGTCCCCCTCGGAGGTGCGGATCATGGGCCCGACGAGCGCGTACCCGGGATTGGCAGTCAAGGTTTCGACCAGCAAGGTGACGGCGCCGGGGGCCACCTCGACATCGGAGTTGCACACCAGGGCCCACGGGGATGTGGTGGCCGCCACCCCGCGGTTGGCCGCCGCCCCGTAGCCCAGGTTCTGACCCGGGACCAACACCACCACCTCGGGGAACCGGCGGCGCACCTCGTCAAGGGAGCCGTCCATCGAGCCGTTGTCCACCACCACCACTTCGGCCACCGGCTCCGAACGCAACCCGTCGACGCAGCGGACCAGGGCAGGACCCGACTCGTAGTTGACGACCACCGCGGCGATGGCGCCATCGGGCACCGCGACTCGAAGATGGCCGGCGTCGCCGGACGGGTCAGCCTCTGTCGACGGTCCGGCCCCGGGGGCCACGGGCCTGTCGGCGGTTCCCCTGCCGCGCCGGCCGGCGCGGCCCCTCACGGGTCGAGCCGTGTGAACCGGTACTTGATCAACGCCTTGAGGGCGCCGAACCCGTCTCGCCAGGTGATCTTCTTGCCTTCGTCGGCTTCACGCCCCGCGTAGGAGATCGGAACCTCGTAGATGCGGTGGCCGCGGCGCAACACCTTGGCCGTGATTTCGGGCTCGAAGTCGAACTTGTCGGATTCGATGGTGATCCCTTCGAGAACCCGCCGGTCGAAGAGCTTGTAGCAGGTCTCCATGTCCGAGAGCGTCGACGAATACAGGACATTGGTGACGAGCGAGAGGAACCGATTGCCGATCCAGTGGAGGGGCATCATGTTCTTGCGCTCGCCGGTGAACCGGCTGCCGTAGACCACGCGGGCCCGGCCTCGGAGAATCGGCTCCAGCAGTTTGGACCAGTCGTGGGGGTCATACTCGAGGTCGGCATCCTGGACGAGCACCAGGTCTCCCCGGATGGCCTCCAACCCGGTTCGGATGGCCGCCCCCTTGCCGCGGTTCTGCGGGTGGGTGATCACCCGCACCGTCGAGTCGCCCAGGGCGGTGAGCACCTTGTCCGTTCCGTCCGACGAACCGTCGTCGACCACGACCACTTCGACATCGACCGGAAGTTCGACTGCCCTGATCCTGCGGATGACTTCCGCCACCGTGGTCCGTTCGTTGAAGACGGGCACGATGACCGACAGCATGGTGTAGGTGTCGACGCCGCCCGCGTGCTGGCCGGGCTCTTGGTGCTCTCCGCCGTCACTCATGGGATCGGCCTCCTTGATCGGCTCGGTCAGCCCCGGTCGGGGTGGGCTCATTCGCTCCCATTGTTGCCGCTCCTCGCTCCTTCGACCGCCGCCAGATCCTCGGCGGTGGCCCTGGCCTCTTCGGCCAGGAACGCCGCCGTCAGAGCCAAGCCGTCCCGCAGATGGGTCGTCGGCTCCCAGCCCAGCGCCGATCGGGCCAGGGAGATGTCCGGTCGACGACGGGTGGGGTCGTCCACGGGCAGGGGCAAATGGATGATCGGTGACGATGACCCGAGGAGGTCCACCACGGTGCGGGCCAACTGCAGAACCGTGTACTCGTCAGGGTTGCCGAGGTTGACCGGTCCGGTGAGCTCGGAGTCGAAGAGGGCGATCAGTCCCCTGACCTCGTCGTCGACGTAGCACAGGCTACGGGTCTGGCTCCCGTCGCCGTAGACCGTCAGGGGCTCGCCCTCCATTGCCTGGAGGAGAAAATTGGACACGACCCGACCATCGTCGGGCCGAAGTCGAGGACCGTAGGTGTTGAAGATCCGGACGATGGCCACGTCGGTCCCGAGGGTCCGGTGGTGGGCCATGGTCAGAGCCTCTGCGAACCGCTTGGCCTCGTCGTAGACGCTCCGGGGCCC
>DASZJN010000189.1:0-5337 GCA_035948045.1 Acidimicrobiales bacterium
CCGGGCCCTGCAGGGCCACCACGATGTGGTTCGCACCGTCATGGACCGCTGCGGCCTGAAACAGGCCGAGGCCAGATCGCTCCTGGCCAAGTTCGGGTTGGGTGCCGATCACGTCGTCCGGGCCGCCGAGTCGCTGTCACCGGGGGAGCAGACCCGGGCGGAACTGGCCATGTTCCAGGCCCTCGGGGTCAACTTCCTGGTGTTGGACGAGCCCACCAACCACCTCGACCTCCCGGCCATCGAACAGTTGGAGGCGGCGCTGGCCGGATTCGGGGGCACCCTGCTGCTGGTCTCCCATGACCGCCAGCTCCTCGATTCCGTCGAGGTCACCCGTTCGCTGGAACTGACCTGATGGAGCGGGTATTAGTCCGCCGAGCGGATGGCCGTCATCTCCGGCTCATCGGGCTTCCAGCCCCGCGAGGGCTCAGACCAGGGCAATCGCCACCGGAGTCGGGAGTGTGTGTCGATGACGGTCAGCCTGTCCGACTGAACGAGGGCGACTGGTCACACGGTGTTCTCTACTCGATGCCGACCGCAGTTCGTCGAAACGCGAGGTGTCATTTGCGGGCCGGGCCGGGCCTGGCTCCGCCCGGTGCCCAAGTGCCCCGGTGCTCCCTCGGGGGGCCGATACACTCGGGCTGGTTCGCCGAGATCCCGGAGGCATCACGTGAAGATTGTTGTCGACTTCGACGAGTGCGCCAGCAACGCCGTCTGCATGGGAATCGCCCCCGAGGTCTTCGAGGTACGTGATGACGGGTTCCTCTACGTCCTGAACGAGCACCCCGGCGAGGAGCTGCGCGAGAAGGTGCGCCAGGCCGCCAACGGCTGTCCGACGGGTGCGATCACCATCGTCGAAGACGAGTAACCGAGGCGTGCCCGGGGCCGTCCCGAGGGTCCGCTTCGCTCCGTCGCCCACCGGCTATTTCCACGTCGGCAGCGCCCGCACCGCGTTGTTCAACTGGCTGGTGGCCCGCCAGTCCGGCGGCACGTTCGTGCTCCGCATCGAGGACACCGACACCGATCGCAACCGCGAGGAGTGGGTGGACGGGATCATCTCGGCGCTGCACTGGCTGCGGATGGACCCCGACGAAGGGCCGTACCGGCAGTCGCTGCGTTCTGGGCGCTACCACCAGGCCATCGATGCCCTCTGGGCTGGCGGGTTCCTCTACGCCTGCGACTGCACCCGAGAGCAGATCGAGGCCAGAAACAAGGAGCACGGCATCAAGACCCCCGGATACGACGGCTTCTGCCGCGACCGGCGGCTGCCGCGGGGTGACGGAAGGGCCCTTCGCTTCCGGACGCCGGACGTCGGGATCACCATCGTTCACGACGTGGTCCGTGGCGACGTCGAGTTCCCCAACTCGGCGATGGACGACTTCGTGGCCGTAAAGGCCGACGGCGCCCCCCTGTTCGTGTTGGCCAATGTGGTCGACGACATCGACATGGCCATCACCCACGTGATCCGGGGCGAGGACCTGTTGCCCACTACCCCGAAGGGAGTTCTGGTCTGGGAAGCACTGCAGTCCATGGGTTGGATGACCGACGGATCCACGGGCACGGGCGCCCAACCGGCGCCGGACCTTCCGGTGTTCGCCCACCTGCCCATGCTGGTCAACGAGCAGCGGCAGAAACTGTCCAAGCGGCGGGATCCTGTGGCGGTCGAGTTCTACCGGGACCGGGGCTATCTACCCGAGGCGCTCCTCAACTACCTGGGGCTGCTCGGGTGGCGCCCACCGGGCGGGGAGGAGCTGTTCGACGTCAGTCAGATGGTGCGGTGGTTCCGGCTGGAGGATGTCAACCACTCGCCGGCCTTCTTCGACGTGGTCAAGCTGACCCACATGAACGGGGAGTACATCCGGGCCCTGTCGCCGGAGGCGTTCATCGAGGCCTGCCGGCCGTGGCTGAGCGGAGCCAATGCCCCGTGGCCCGACGGCGCCTTTGATGAGGCCGTGTTCTCCAAACTGGCCCCACTGGTCCAAGAGCGGGTGTCCGTCCTCGAAGAGGTGCCGGCCATGGTGGACTTCATGTTCCTCGACGAGCCGATCATCGACCAGGACTCGTGGACCAGAGCAGTGACCAACGACGAGCGGGCCGGTTCCATCCTGTCGGGGGCCCTCGAGGCCTACGGAGGTCTGATCGACAACTGGACACACGACGCGCTGTACGCCGCCACGGTGGCCATCGGCGAAGGAGTGGGTCGGAAGCTGGGCAAGGCCCAGGCGCCCATCCGGGTGGCGATCACCGGTCGCAGGATCGGTCCACCGCTGTTCGAGGCTCTGGAGCTGATGGGTCCGGACCGGACCCTGGCCCGACTGCGGAACGCCCTTGCCCGCTCTGAGACCGGGCCGGGGTCGTGATGGCCCAAGTCGCCTTTCTCCGGACCGACGTGTTCTGAGCCGGTGGGCCTGCTCGCCACGCTGACCGGACTGCGCCTGGTCCGGTTCATACTGCGGATCGTCACCTTGGCCGTGGCCGCCATACTCATCTACCTGGCGGTCACCGCGGTGCAGGTGTGGCTGACCGGACGCCGGTACGAGCCGCGGCCGGCGGGGGCCATCGTGGTGATGGGGGCGGCCCAGTACAACGGGGTGGCCTCGCCGGACCTGGCCTCCCGCCTCGATGAGGCCGAGGCCCTCTGGCGCCAGCACTACGCCACCGCCATCATGGTCACGGGATCGAAGGAGAAAGGAGACCGGTACACCGAAGCGCAAGCCTCGGCCCGCTACCTCCTGGCGGCCGGCATCCCCGGCCGTGACATCTTCGAATCGGGGGGCAGCGACTCGTGGGAGAACCTGTCGCTGGCGGCGCCCGCCTTGCGATCCCGGGGGAACGGTACCGTGCTGGTCGTGACCGATCCGTTCCACGAAGCCCGCACCCTGGCCATCGCCTCATCGCTAGGCCTGCACCCCTATCCGACGCCCACCCGGACATCGCCGATCCGCGGTCTGGCCACCATCCCCTACTACGCCAAGGAGACGGTCGGAGTGGCTCTGGGTCGGATCCTCGGGTACGACCATCTGAGTCAGCTGCACACCTCGTTCGGATGACCGGGCACCATCGACCGATGAGCCGGATCCGGGATCCGGTCGGCCAGGGCAACCGATGAACCGCAACGTCCTGTTCATCACCGTGGACCAGTGGCGCGGCGACAGCCTCTCGGCTCGAGGCCATCCGGTCCTGACCACCCCGGCGCTCGACCGGCTGGCCGCCCAGGGCACGCTGTTCGCCAACCACTGGGCCAACGCGGCGCCGTGCGGTCCCTCCCGGGCGTGCCTCTACACCGGCACCTATCTGCACCACAATCGATCGGTGAACAACGGGACCCCACTCGACGCCCGTTTCACCAATGTGGCCCTGCTGGCCCGCGCCGCCGGCTACGACCCGGTGCTGTTCGGATACACCGACACCAGTCTCGACCCCCGGACGCTTCCTCCGGCCGACCCTCGGCTGCGCTCCTACGAAGAGGTTCTCCCGGGCTTTCGTCCGGTGGTCCACGATCCGTGGGAGGCCGGCAGCCAGGAGTGGGGTCGGTGGTTGGCCGCGCAGGGGGTCGACGTTCCGGCCAATCCCCATGAGCTGTACCGGCCGATGCCCGGCTTCCCCGGTGCAGACCGGCACGGCTCCACGTGGGCGCCCGCCCGGTTCGCCGCCGAACAGTCGGAGACGGCGTTTCTGGTGGACGCCCTCACCACCTGGCTCGGTGAACATGGGGACGAGCCGTTCTTCATCCACGCCTCGTTCATCCGCCCACACCCACCGCGCCGCAATCCCCTCGGTTACCACGACATCTACGACGCCGACGACATGCCGCCGTTCATCGCCGCCCCGACCAAGGCCGAGGAGGCAGCCGCCCACCCGCTCAACGAGATCCTCATGTATCTTCCCCACGCAGGCTCGCCCGAGGACGAGCGGGAGCGTCGCCAGATGCGAGCCACCTACCACGGGGCGCAAAAAGAGGTCGATGACCAACTGGCTCGACTGTTCGCCCAGCTCGACTCGTCGGGCCTGGCGGACTCCACGCTGGTGGTGCTCACGAGCGACCACGGGGAGATGGGCGGTGACCACTGGCTGTTCGAGAAACTGGGCTACTGGGACGAGTCGTTCCACATCCCGCTGATCATCCGCGATCCCGACCCGGATGCGGCCGCCACCCGGGGCCGGGTGGTGGAGTCCTTCACGGAATCGGTGGATGTCCTTCCCACCATCTGCCGGTGGTTGGGCATCGAGGTGCCTTTGCAAGCCGACGGTTTCGCACTGCAGCCGTTCATCCTCGGGGACGGCCTTTCCGACGGGCAGGCGCCGGCCCACTGGCGCACCGAGGCCCACTGGAGTTGGAACTTCTCCAATCCGGCCACTCGGCTCGCCGAGCGGCATCTCGGCCTGCCCATGGCGCATTGCGCCCTCGATGTGATCCGGGGACCCGACGTCAAGTACGTGCAATTCGCGGCCGACCCCGAAGTGCTGCCGCCCCTCCTCTTCGATCTCGGCCCAGATCCCGGACAACTCCATGACCTGGTGCGGGCGGGCAGCTCCTCCGAGCTGGGCTGGCAGGCCGCCCAGCAGCTGGTGCGGTGGCGGATGCGCAATGACGATCGCACGCTGGCCGGCACCATGGTGACCGCCTCCGACGGCGTCGTGGCTCTCCGAGACGAATGGCGTTGAGGGGGGCGGGTGTAGCCCGGTCAGGTGTGTGGTGCGCCCGCTCGGGAAAGCAGCAACGCAGGAAGGTCCGCCACCGAATCGAGGATGTGGGTGTGGGGCACGGCCATAAGGTCGGCGTGTGAGTGGGCGCCGGTGAGCACGCCGATCACCAACGAGGCACCGGACCGACTTCCGGCCACCAGATCGTTGTCGGTATCCCCGACGACCGCCACTTCCGCCACGTCGTCGATGCGAAGGCGGAGGACCGCGGTCAGGATCATGTCGGGCCATGGGCGGCCACGCCCGGCATCCGCTGGAGAAAGGGCAAGGTCGATCATGCCCTTCCAGTCCAAGGCGGAGACGATGTGCTCTCGGGTGGCGGGGGAGAAACCGGTGGTCAGGCAGATCCGCATCCCGGCCGCACGGAGCTGCGCGAATGCAGACTCGGTCCCGGGGATGGGCGCGACCTCCCCCCGGTCCACGGCTTGATCGAATGCCAGCTCGAACGCGGCGTTGGCGTGCTCGGCCCGGTGACGGTCGCCCCCCAGCAGCTCACTGAAGACGTCGATCTTGGATTGCCCCATCGTCCGGCGAACGTATTCCTGCGGGTCTCGGCTCAAGTTGTGGGCAGTGAGGCCGACGGCGTCGAGGGCTTGCTGGAATGCCTCCTCGACCGCTCCGTCATCCGAGACGGTG
>DASZJN010000190.1:0-6270 GCA_035948045.1 Acidimicrobiales bacterium
CTGCTGTCGACGGGCAGCCTGACCGCCCGGATGGAGCTGCTGGCCGACCTGGCCAACGCCATGGCCGCCGACGTGGTGGGCATGCTGGCGGGCGGCCTCGGGGGCTGACGCCGGTCGGGAGGGCGGTTCGGGCCGGTCCCCGACCGTCACCGCGTGGCCGGTGGCTGCGCTCCCCGGTGCCGCGGGCGCAGCGGCCGGGAGGGCGCCGAGACCCCCGATCGGGGCAGGCGTTGCTGGTTAGGATGGCCCAGCCATGATCAGCCTGTCCAACGTCTTCAAGGCCTATGACATCCGGGGGATCGTCCCGGACCAGCTCAACGCCGAGCAGTTCCGCGCCATCGGAATGGCCGTGGCCCGGTACACAGGCGCTCCGACGTTGCTGGTGGCCCGCGACATGCGCGAATCGGGGGTCGAGCTTTCCCGGGCGTTCGCCGATGGGGCCCGGTCGGAGGGCGCCCGGGTCATCGACCTCGGACTGGCGTCCACCGACCTCCTCTACTTCGCCGCCGGGCGCCTCGACGCACCGGGGGCGATGTTCACCGCCTCCCACAACCCGGCCCGGTACAACGGGCTGAAGCTCTGCCGGTCCGGGGCGCGCCCGATCGGACGCGACACCGGCTTGGCGGAGATCCAGGCCACCGCGGAGTCGCTGCTGGATCAGTGGGGCGCCGACGGCCCGCCCGACCTCGACCGGGGGTCCCTTGCGCCCCTCGAGGACCGTTCGGTGCTCGAAGCCTATGCCGAGCACGTCCGCTCGTTCGTCGACGTCACCCTCCTCCGCCCGCTGCGGGTGGTGGCCGACACCGCCAACGGTATGGGCGGGCTGGTGGTCCCCAAGGTGTTCGAAGGCCTCCCCTTCGAGGTGGAGATCCTCTTCCCCGAGCTCGACGGCTCATTCCCCAATCACCCCGCTGACCCCATCCAGCCTGAGAATCTGGTGGCCTTGAAGGAGGCGGTGCTCGCCGGGGGTGCCGACATCGGGCTGGCCTTCGACGGAGACGCCGACCGGGTGTTCCTCGTCGACGAGACCGCCCGACCGGTCTCCGGCTCCCTCACGACCGCGCTGGTGGCCTCCTCGATGCTCGACAAGCACCCCGGGGCGACCGTCCTCTACAACTGCATCTGCTCGCGGGTGGTCCCCGAGGTCATCGCCGAAAAGGGCGGCGTGGGCGTCCGCACCAAGGTGGGCCACAGCTTCATCAAGGAGGTGATGGCGGAGACCGGCGCCATCTTCGGAGGCGAGCACTCGGGCCATTACTACTTCCGCGACAACTACCGCGCCGATTCGGGCATCATTGCCGCCATGGTCGTCCTCGAGCTCCTGAGCGTGACCGGCCGGCCGCTGTCCGAGCTGTTGGCGCCCTTCGAGCGCTACGCCGACTCCGGTGAGATCAACACCGTGGTCGACGATCCCGCCCGGGTGGTGGAGTTGATGGCGGCCGAGGTCGAGGGGGCCGGAGGTGCGCTCGGCGTGGCCGATCGGCTGGACGGCCTGACCGTGGATCGGGGCGACTGGTGGTACAACCTGCGACCCTCGAACACCGAGCCCTTGTTGCGCCTCAACGTGGAGGCGCCCGACGAGGCCTCGTGTGCCCAGCGGGTCAAAGAGGTGCAGGCGGACATCGATCGCCTGTTGGCCGGGTGACCGCGGCAATTCGGGTCCGGCCCGGTCGTGCCGGCGCAGCCACGGCCATCGACGATCGACGAGAGAGGAATGCACCATGACGCTCGACCCCCTGCTGATCGAGGTGCTGGCGTGCCCGGAGGACAAGGGCTCCCTGCTGTACTTCGCCGACGAGGACCGTCTGTACAACCCGAGGCTGCAACGCAGCTATGAGGTGCGGGACGGCATCCCGGTCATGCTGATCGACGAGGCGACAACGGTCGACGCGGCCGAGCACTCCAGGCTCATGGCCAAGGCTGATGCCGGTGGGGCCCGATCCACGGGGGAGGGATCAGCGTCGTGACCGTCACCGTGGGCGGAACCGACGCGCCGTCCTCGCATCCGTCCCCGCTCGCGGTCGACAGCCTCGGCATGTGGGATGCCACCGTCGCCCTCCCCGAGCAGGTCGAGGCGGCGGTGTCCGCCGCCCGGGGTGTCACCGACCTCCCCGGCCACGACCGGGTGGAGAACGTGGTCGTGTTGGGGATGGGCGGAAGCGGCATCGCCGGCGACGTGCTCGTGGCCGTGGCGGCGCCCTTTATGCCCGTTCCGGTCACCGTGGTCAAGGGCTACGAGCCCCCTGACTACGTGGGAACCGGCTCCCTGGTCTTTGCCATGTCCTTCTCCGGCAATACGGAGGAGACGCTGGAGGCCGCGGCCGGGGCCTACGAGGCCGGGGCCTCGTTGATCGTCGTGGCCGGCGGCGGGGCGTTGGTCCGGCTGGCGGCCGAGTGGGACGTGCCGGTCGTGCCGGTGCCGACGAGCATCCCCCAGCCCCGCGCCGCGCTCGGGGCCATGGCCATCCCGCCCCTGGTGCTGTTGGAGGAGATCGGGTTGTTCCCCGGTGCTCTGCAGTGGGTCGACCAGGCCGTCGACCAACTCCGGGTCCTCCGTGACGAGCTGGTCCGACCGGAAAGCCGGGCCGAGGACCTGGCCCGCAGGATCGGACGCACCATTCCTCTGGTGCACAGCTCGGGTGACCTCGGGGCCGCGGCCGCGTTGCGGTGGAAGGCGCAGATCAACGAGAACGCAAAATGCCCCGCCTTCTACAACGTCTATCCGGAGCTCTGCCACAACGAGGTCGCCGGCTGGGGCCAGCACGGTGACGCCACCCGCCAGCTGATCTCTTTGGTCAATCTGCGTCACGATGCCGAGCATCCCCAGGTGTCCCGGCGGTTCGACCTGGTGGTGGAGGTTCTTCGCGAGGTGGTGGCCGACGTGATCGAGGTCCGGGCGGCCGGCGAAGGCGATCTGGCCCAGCTGCTGGATCTGGCCCTGCTCGGCGACTTCGTCTCGCTCCATCTGGCCGGCAACGAGGGAATCGACCCCGGGCCCATCCCGGTCCTCGACGAGATCAAACTCCAGCTCACCCAGGGGGCCGACGAGCCACCGGACCGGGCCTGAGCCCGTTCGACCGAGTCCGTTCCGGGCCGGCTCCGGGGCGCGAACGGATCGAAGATATGGCCCTGAGCTGGGATTCTCCTTCTCCAAGAGGGATCCTTCGGCTCCTGCCCGGCCCGTATTGCCATTGAATGACGGCCGGATAACAACCGCGTGAACTCACGGGATCCGCACATGGATTTCGCCACCACGGGGCGTACACTTCTCGTTGTGAGCTGCGTGCGGGTCTGTGGTTGCAAGTCGAAGCCAGTCGCAGGCGAAACGACCCACGTAAGGCAACTCGTGGTTGCTGAGCATGGTGCGGCTTAGGAGTAAGACCTGCCCGCGGTGCTCCCGGTTGTCGGGGGCGGGCGGAGATGAGGTGACGTGGCCGAAGAGTGGCTCCGAAGGGTCCCCGACCGACAACGGTTGGTGCCGCCGGAGTCCGGCTGCAACGTTCACAGCAGGCGAGTGTGGGGTCAAAGACCAGGTCAGCCGCACGCAGCTCACATGTTCAACCCGACGACCGATCAGGAGGACCGGCCGACAGCAGATGTAGCAACCAGCCAGCACAACCAGGGAGGCGAGCAGTGGACGTTGTCATCGCGTACGGCAGAAGGATCGTGTCCGACCCAGTGAGAGCTCTGACCACGGAGAAGGTGGGCCGACTCGGCCGCTTGTGCCCGGGCCTCGAGCGTGCCGAGGTCCACTTCTTCGAGGAGCACAACCCGAGGATCGCCGACCGGGAGTGCTGCGAAGTGATCATCTTCGGCCACGGGCGCACCGTTCGTGCCCACGCGGCCGGCCCCGTGCCGCTGGTGGCCGTCGACCTGGTAGTGGACAAGCTGGAGCACCAGCTGGAGAAGACGAAGGGGCGGCTGGTGGCGCGCACCCATCCTCGTCGCCGCCCTGCCAACTCCGTGTCGATCCTGCGGGAGAGGGTGCGCACCGCCTGAACGGACAGGAGCGATAGAGCAGCCGGGCCCGGACCCACGGGACGCCTCCGAGTGTCGGTGCGCGCCGTGGCGCGCCCACCGGAGCGGCCGTTGGGAGCGGCTGGCTCCCAAGACGCGGCCAGCTCCGAACACGTCCGACAGTAGAGTGAGAAGCCCATGAGCGTGCTCACGAAAGTCCTCCGTGCCGGCGAGGGGAAGAAGGTCCGTCGCCTGGCCGAGCTGGTTCCGTTGGTCAACGCCCTCGAGCCGGAGATGGAGGCGCGCTCCGACGAGGAGCTCCGGGCCCTCACCGACGTCTTTCGCGAGCGGATCGAACACGGGGAGAGCCTCGAGGACGTGCTCGTCGAATCGTTTGCCCTGGTGAGGGAGGCGGCTTGGCGGGTCTTGGGCCAGCGCCACTTCGACGTGCAGCTCATGGGGGGAATGGCCCTCCATTTCGGGTGGATCGCCGAGATGAAGACGGGTGAGGGCAAGACCCTCGTCTCCACCCTGCCGGTGTACCTGAACGCCCTGGGTGGGAGCGGCGTGCACGTAGTGACGGTCAACGACTACCTGGCCACCCGCGACTCGGAATGGATGGGACGCCTGCATCGATTCCTGGGGCTGACCGTGGGCCGGGTGGGTCCCGACATCGATGACGCCGAAGCCAAGCGGGCGGCGTACGGCGCAGACCTGACCTACGGCACCAACACCGAGTTCGGATTCGACTACCTCCGCGACAACATGGCCCGGTCCGAGGACACCATGGTCCAGCGCGGCCATCCCTTCGCCATCGTCGACGAGGTGGACTCGATCCTCATCGACGAGGCTCGGACCCCGCTCATCATCTCGGGCCCCGCCGCCGAGTCCGCCCAGCTCTACTACCAGTTCGCCGGGATCGTGCGCACGCTCCGTGCCGAGGACGACTACGAGGTCGACGAAGAGAAGCGCATCGTCGTGCCCACGGAGTCCGGCATCGAGAAGGTCGAGCGGCAGTTGGGTGTGGGCAACCTGTACGACGCCGTGGCCGTCAACTACGTGCACCATCTGACCCAGGCCCTGTATGCCAAAGAGCTCTACCGACGGGACAAGGACTACCTCGTGGCCCAGGGCGAGGTCAAGATCGTCGACGAGTTCACCGGACGTACTCTCGACGGGCGCCGTTGGTCGGACGGTCTACACCAGGCGGTCGAGGCCAAAGAGCGCGTGCGGATCAAGGAGGAGAACCACACCTGGGCCACGGTGACCCTCCAGAACTATTTCCGGCTGTACGAGAAGTTGTCGGGGATGACGGGAACGGCGGAGACCGAGGCCTCCGAGTTCGCCAACACCTATGACCTCCCGGTCGTTCCGATCCCACCCAACAAGCCGCTGGTGCGAGAGGACAACCCGGATCTCATCTACAAGTCCGAAGACGCCAAGTTCTCCGCGGTGGTCGACGACATCGCCGAGCGCCATACCACCGGCCAGCCGGTGCTGGTCGGCACGGCATCGGTCTCCAAGTCCGAGCACCTGTCGCGTCTGCTGGAGAAGCGCGGTATCCCCCACGAGGTGCTCAACGCCAAACAGCACTTCCGCGAGGCCGAGATCGTGGCCCAGGCCGGCCGGGTGGGCGGTGTCACCGTGGCCACCAACATGGCCGGCCGCGGCGTCGACATCATCCTCGGGGGGAACCCCGAGGGGCTGGCGGCCAGGGAGGCGGCGGCCCGGGGACTCGACCTGACCACCGAAGAGGGCGCAGCAGAGCTGAAGTCGATCGAGGCGCAGTTCGAGGAGACCTGCCAACGAGAGGGTGAGGAGGTCCGTTCCATCGGGGGCCTCTACGTCCTGGGCAGCGAGCGCCATGAGAGCCGGCGCATCGACAATCAGCTCCGTGGGCGATCGGGCCGCCAGGGCGATCCCGGCGAGAGCCGCTTCTTCCTCTCCCTCGAGGACGACCTGATGCGCCTGTTCGCCACCGGCGCCATGAACTGGGTGATGGGCCGGGCCCTGCCCGACGACGTGCCCATCGAGGCCAAGATGGTCACCAAGGCGATCGAGCGGGCCCAAAACACCGTCGAGGGTCGCAACGCCGAGTCCCGCAAGGATGTTCTCAAGTACGACGATGTGATGAACGAGCAGCGCAAGGTCATCTACCGGCGCCGCTACCAGATCATCGACGGCGAGGATCTGCGCGAGGAGACCGTCGAGCTGCTCGAGGGCACCATGACCGCGGTGGTGGCGTCATCGTGCCCGTCGGACTATCCGGAAGAGTGGGATCTCCCCCGGTTGATCACCGAGGTCACCCAGTAC
>DASZJN010000191.1:0-19943 GCA_035948045.1 Acidimicrobiales bacterium
GAGATCGATGACCTCGGTGCCCACCGTGGCCAGGCCCACCACGGTTCGGAGCATCGATCGATAGAGCCGCTGCTGGGTGCGTGAGGTGCCATCCGTTGCCAGGGCTTCGGTCAGCCGGGCCACCGCCGTCTCGATCTGGTCGCCGGAGTCGGGCTCCGCGCCGCTCGATTCCGGGGCCATCTCAGTTGGCGGCTGCGAGCGCTTCGGTGCGGCCCCCGTGACCCGGGACCCGCCCATACAGCGTGGTCCGTTGGGCCAGGGTGCGCCCGAGCGGGACGACGATGGCGCCGAAGCGCTCGGCATCCATCATCTGGCCGTGGGCGGCCCCGGCCGCCCGGGAGATGTTCTCGTCCATGAGGGTGCCGCCCAGGTCGTTGACGCCGGCCCGAAGTATCTGGCGCACCCCTTCGACTCCCAACTTGACCCAACTGATCTGGATGTTGTCGATGGCGCCGCGATAGGCGATGCGGCCGACGGCATGCATGAGGAGGGTCTCGCGGAAGGTCGGCCCCCGGCGGGCCCGGCGCTGCAGATAGATGGGCGTGGCCATGTGCACGAAGGGGAGCGGCACGAACTCGGTGAACCCCCCGGTCTCGGCTTGCAGGTCTCGGGTGCGGATGAGATGGCGGGCCCACGAACGGGGCTGCTCGACGGCGCCGAACATGATGGTCACATTGGAACGGAGCCCGACACCGTGGGCGGTGCGGTGGGCGAAGAGCCATTCGTCGGTGTCGATCTTGTCCGGGCACAGGATCTGCCGCACCGGATCGTCGAGGATTTCGGCCGCGGTACCGGGGAGGGTCTTGAGGCCGGCGTCACGCAAGAGGACCAGATAGTCCGCCAGCGACATGTCCGAGCGTCGGGCTCCCTCGGTGACCTCGAGCGCAGTGAAGCCGTGGATGTGGATGGTCGCCGACGCCTCGCGCACCGCCTTGATCACCTCGAGGTAGTACCCCCCGTCGAACTTGGGATGGATCCCCCCCTGAAGGCAGACCTCGGTGGCACCCAGGGCCTCCGCTTCGCGCACCCGATCGGTGATCTCGCTCAGCTCGAGGAGGTAGGGGCTTCCCCGGAGGTTGAGAGAGAGCGGGCCCTTGGAGAAGGCGCAGAACTTGCACTTGAAGGTGCAGACGTTGGTGTAGTTGATGTTGCGGTTGGCTACGAAGGTGACTTCGTCTCCGACCGCTTCGAACCTGAGCAGGTCGGCCACCTCGGCCACCGCCCGAACCTCGGGCCCGCGGGCACCGAACAAGGTGACGATCTCGTCCTCGCCGACCGCGTCCCCGTCGAGCACACCGGCCAGGACGTCGCCTACCGCGCTGCCGGTGGTGGGAGACGTGACGACGTGAGGGCTCCCGTTCACCGCGCCGGCCGGTCCGCGGCGGCGGATGTCGACCTGCATGCCGAGGAGAGCCGGGGGCGGCGTCTCTCCGCCCGAGCACCATGGGTGGTCGCGTCCCAGCCCTTCGGCATCCGAGGCGTCGAGCACGGGGAAGCGCATGTGGTCGTCGAGCCATCGCTCGGATCCCAGCGCGAAGGCGGGGTACAGGGCCAGCCGGGGGGCCAGCGTGAAACCGGCCCCTTCGGTCGCCTGGCGCAGGATGCGCAAGGCCGGCCAGGCCCGCTCCGGGTTGACATGGTCGGCGGTGACCGGCGACACCCCGCCCCAGTCGTCTATCCCGGAGTCGAGGAGGGGAGCGAGGTCGTCCGAGAGGTTGGGCGGCGCCTGCAGGTGGATCTCGGGGGGGAGCACCAGCCGGGCCGCGGCGATGGTCCACAGGAACTCGTCGGTCGGGCACGGGGGTGAGCGGTGCATGGAGGTGTCCGGTTTGGGCAGGAAGTTCTGGATGATGACTTCCTGCACGTGGCCGTGGCGACGGTGACTGTCGGCGATGGCCTCCAGGGCGTCCAGGCGGTCGGCGCGGGAGTCGCCGATCCCGACCAGCAGGCCGGTGGTGAACGGGACCTGCGCCACGCCGGCGGCGTTGAGCGTGGCCATCCGTCGCGCCGGTGTCTTGTCGGGAGCCGAGCGGTGGGCGACCAGGTCGGGGTTGACCGATTCGATCATCATGCCCTGGCTGGCTGACACCTCGCGCAGCCGGACCATGTCCTCCAGCGCCAGGGCGCCGGCGTTGGCGTGAGGCAGCAGGCCCGTCTCTTCGACCACGGCCCGACAGGCAGCCACCAGGTAGTCGACCGTGGATGTGAAACCCTGGTCGGTCAGCCATCGCCGGGCGACCGGGTAACGATCTTCGGGGCCCTCACCCAGGGTGAAGAGCGCCTCGTGGCAACCGGCGTCCCGGCCCGCCCGGGCGATGTCGAGGACCTGGTCGATGGTCAGATACGGGGATTCCACCCGGGCCGGCGCCTTGGCGAAGGTGCAGTAGCCGCAGCGGTCGCGACACAGCATGGTGAGGGGGATGAACACCTTGGGGGAGAAGGTGATCCGGTTGCCGTGGGCTGCGTCGCGGACCCGGCGGGCCCCGGCCTGCAGCTCGTCGATCGGCGTGGTGATCAGGGCCGCGTGCGCCGTCCCGAGCCGCGGCCGGGCGGCAAGGTTCACGTGGGAGAGCCGGGATCGGCGGGCATCGGCGACACCTTACCGGAGGAGTTTGGGGCGGCGACCGGGCACTCTGCCGCCGTGGCGCTCTTCACCCGCCGGGGCCCTGGACGGGCAGGGGCGTGTCGCCGAGGGCGGCGGGATCGACCAGCCACAGCACCCGGTCGGCGGTGGCTCTGGCCGCCGGCAGGTCCTCGCCGGCCACGATGCGCCCGAAGGCCGACCGCTTCGACTCGCCCGAGACGGTGAAGACCACCAGCCGGGCCCGGGCAATGGCCGGAAGGGTGAGGGTGATGCGCTCGTGGGCGTTGTTGGCGTTGGGATCGCGGTTGGCCATGACCAGCACGCCGGGGTCGTCCACCTCCAGAGCCACGGAGCCGGGGAAGAGGGAGGCGCAGTGGCCGTCCGGTCCCATCCCGAGGTGGACGAGGTCGAGGGGACCGAGCGCAGCGATCAAGCGCTGATAGGCGGCCGCGGCCGCCTCCGGCGGTCCGGATCGGTACATGGGGTGGTCCGACCTCACCGGCCCGACCGGACCGAGCAGCACCTCGGCGATCATCCGGTGGTTGGAGTCCACATGATCGGGGGGAACGCACCGCTCGTCGCCCAGGTAGACGTCCACGGCGGTCCAGTCGACAGGAGTGGTGGCGCCGGGGCCCGGAGCCGACAGCTCCGCCAGTCGCCGGTAGCACGCCTCGGCGGTCGAACCGCCCGAAAGGAAGAGGGAGAACCCCGCGGTTGCCGCCTCGCGCAACGAGCCGGCCACGACCCGGGCCAGGGCGTCGGGAACCGACTCCACCACCTCGACCACCCCGTGCACGGCAGGGCCCTACTGGGGGAGCTCGGTCAGGCGCCCGCCGGTCAATTCGAGGTCGATCACCGGATTGCGCCATTCGTCTCCCGACCGCTCGACCAACAGGTCGGCCATGTGCGGTCCCCAGGTCCCGGCCGGGTAGAAGTGCATTCCCCCGCCGGGCTCCGACCACGCCTTGAGGTAGGGGTCGACGATCCTCCACGCCTGCTGGACCTCGTCGGACCGGATGAACAAGGTGGCGTCCCCGACCATGGCGTCGTGGATCAGTCGCTCGTACCCATCGGCGGACTCCATTCCGGCGAATGCCTCGGCGTAGGAGAAGTCCATGGCCACCGACCGCACGTGGAACTTCTCGCCGGGGACCTTGGCCCCGAATTCGAGGCTGATGCCCTCGTCGGGTTGGATCCGCAGGACCAGGGTGTTGGGCCTCAGGTCGCGGCTGGTCCGATGGTCGAACAGGAGGAACGGGACCGACCGAAAGGTGAGCGCCACCTCGGTGACCCGGGCCGGCAGCCGCTTGCCCGTGCGCACGAAGATGGGCACGCCGGCCCAACGCCAGTTCTCCACCCGCAGCCGCAGGGCCAGGTAGGTCTCGGTCTGGCTGTCGGGCGAGACGTCCTGCTCCTGTCGGTAGCCGAGGACCTTCTCGCCGTCGATGATGCCCTCCGTGTACTGGCCCCGAACCGCCTTGTCGACCGCCTCGTCCGGAGTGGGGATGTCCATGGCGTGGAGCAGCTTGACCTTCTCGTCGCGTATCCGGTCGGCGTCGGTGCTGGTGGGGGACTCCATGAGGGTGAGGGCCAGCACCTGCATGACGTGGTTCTGCACGATGTCCCGGAGGGCGCCCGCGGTCTCGTAGAAGCCGCCACGGTGCTCCACGCCGAGGCTCTCGGCCACGGTCACCTGGACCTGGGAGATGTACCGACGGTTCCAGATCGGCTCGAAGATGGCGTTGGCGAACCGCAGGGCGAGGACGTTCTGGACGGTTTCCTTTCCCATGTAGTGGTCGATCCGGTAGATCTGGCCCTCATCGAAGGCGGCGTGCATCTGCTCGTCGAGGGCGATGGCGCTGTCGAGGTCCCGGCCGTAGGGCTTCTCGACCACCACCCTCGCGAACGTCCCGCCCTCTGCGGGCCGCGTACAGGCATGCTGGGCCAACGCCTCTGCCACCAGTCCGAACACGCTCGGGATCGTGGCCAGGTAGTAGAGCCGGTTGCCGGCGGTCCCGTCGAGCCGGTCGGACTCGTCGAGATGCTGCTTGAGGGTGCTGAAGGTGTCCGGATGGTTGTACTCGCCGGTGATGTACTTGAACCGCGCCGTCAAGGTCTTCCACTTGGACCCGCCTTCGGGTGTGGCCTCGGCCACGTGGGCGCGGAACTCCTCGTCGGTCCACGCCGTGCGGGCCACCCCGATCACGGTGAAGCCGTCGTCGAGCACCCCGCGGTCGGCCAGTCGGGCCAGCGCGGGAAGGATCTTCCGGGCGGTGAGGTCACCGGAGGCGCCGAATATCACCATGGCCGCCGGAGGAGCCTTCGACAGCACCGGCGGAAGGGATCGCTGCCGGGGGTGGGCCCTGCTCGTGTTGGTCGCATCGGAGGAGGCAGGCCCGTCGGGCCTCTGTCCGTCGCCTTGGGTGAGCGTTTCTGGGGTCATTTTGGCGTGAGCGTCTCGCCGCCCTGCTTCCCACCGGCGGTGACGAAGGCATGGCCCCCGAACTGGTTGCGCAGCGCCGACACCAGGCGCAGGCCGAAGGCGTCCTTCTTGCGGGAGGCGAACCGGGCGAACAGGGCAGAGGAGATGACCGGAGCCGACACGCCCCGCTCAAGTGCCTCCTCCACCGTCCACCGTCCCTCGCCGGAGTCGACGACCACCGCCTCGATCTGATCGAACCCCGATTCGGGGCGCAGGGCTCGCTCCGCCAGCTCGAGCAACCAGCTGCGCACCACCGATCCGTACCGCCAGATGGCGGAGATCTGATGGAGGTCGAGGTCGAACTCGGGTGCTTCCGACATGATCTCGAAACCCTCGGCATAGGCCTGCATGAGCCCGTACTCGATGCCGTTGTGGACCATCTTCACGAAGTGGCCGGCGCCGGGCGGCCCGACATGGGCGTACCCGCCTTCGGGCGCCAGCGCCAAGAACGCCGGCTCGGCCACGGCCACGGCCTCCTTGGTCCCACCGACCATGAGGCAGTAGCCCTCTTTGAGACCCCAGATGCCGCCCGAGGTGCCGGCATCGACGAGGGCGATGCCCTTGGCCGCCAGCTCCTGTACCAGGGGAGCGGTCTCCTTGTAGTTGGAGTTGCCTCCGTCGATGATCACGTCGCCCGCCTCGAACAGGGCGGACAGGGAGGTGATGGTCGAGTTGGTGGCGTCACCGGCCGGCACCATCACCCAGGCCACCCGTGGTGCGGACAGCTTGCCGGCCAGCTCTTCGAGGGTCGCCGCCGGGTCGGCCCCGATCGATGCCGCGGCCGCGCGGGCCTGCTCCGAGAGGTCGAAGGCGACGACCTGGTGCCCGTGCTCGATGAGCCGCTGGGTCATGTTGGCGCCCATCTTGCCCAGTCCGACCATGGCGATCTTCATGCTGGTCTCCTCTGTGTCGTGGGATTCTGTGTCGTGGGCCGCTGCCGGTATGGTCCTCGGGCCCGTGACACCGGGCGACCACTCGGGCGCAGGGACAAATTTCGTGGAGTACGGGCGATCGGCTCGGGGGAGGTCCCGCTCGGCGATCCGCAGGGTCCCAGGGGTTATCTCCCGGCGGTGAGGGCGTTGGCTTTGTCGGAAAGGGACTGCAGGAGCTCGTCGAACGATTTGGCGAAGGACGCCACTCCTTCGGCTTCGAGTGTCTGGGCCACGTCCTCCATCTCGATGCCGGCGGCGGACAGGGCGCCCATGAGGCGTTCGGCGGCGTCGAGGTTGGTGTCGACGGTGCGGGCCACGGTGCCGTGGTCCAAGAAGTCGGCGATGGTGCCGTCGGGCATGGTGTTCACCGTGTGAGGGCCGATCAACGTGTTCACGTAGGCCAGATCAGGGTAGGCCGGGTTCTTGGTCGAGGTCGACGCCCACAGCGGCCGTTGGGGCCTGGCCCCCTTGCCGGCCAGCGCCTCCCACCGGGGCCCGGAGAAGCTGGTGGTGAACAGCTGGTACGCCAGCCGGGCCTGGGCCACGGCGGCCTGACCTCGCAGGGCCAGGAGCTCGTCCGGGTCGGAGGCCGAGGGCGCCGCCGCCTCGATCCGGCGGTCCACCTCGGTGTCCACCCGGCTGATGAAGAAGGACGCCACGCTGGCCACACGGGAGAGGTCGTCGCGGCCCGACGCGGCCAGGGCCTCGAGCCCGGAGAGATACGCCTCGATGACCTCGCCGTAGCGGGCGATGCTGAAGATGAGCGTGACGTTGATGCTGCGTCCTTCGCTGATCATCTGGCGTATGGCGGGCACTCCTTCGGCGGTGGCCGGGATCTTGACCAGGACGTTGGGTTGGTTGATGCGGGCGTGGAGGTCCCGGGCCATGGCAATGGTCCCTTGGGCGTCGTGGGCCAGGCCCGGCGCCACCTCCACCGAGATGTAGCCGTCACCCCCCGATGACGAGTCGTAGAGCGGGCGGAACAGGTCCAGAGCCGTATCGATGTCGCTGATGACCAGATCCCAATAGGCGTCGTTGACCGACTTCGTCTTGATGAGCTCACCGAATTGTGCGTCATAGGTGTCCTGGCCGGCGATGGCCTTGGCGAAGATGGTCGGATTGGACGTCACCCCCCGGATCCCCTGGGCGACCAGACCGGCCATGGTCCCGTCCTGGAGCCAGTCCCTCCGGAGGTTGTCGAGCCAGGGGCTCTGGCCCTCACGTTCGAACAGGTCATGCAAGAGGGTCATGGGAGATCCTTTCCATCGGGCAGGTTCCGCCCGAGCGGACGCCACCGGTTCCGAACCGCCCCGGTTGCCGGTCGGTCACGACGCCGCCTCGGCGGCAAGCAGAGCGGTGGCCCGGGAGGCCACATGCTCGGGGGTGAAGCCGAACTCCTGCAGGGCCACCTCTCCGGGGGCCGACGCTCCGAAGTGGTCGAGGCACACCGTGGCATCGGCGTAGCGGTCCCAGCCGAACGAGCTGGCTGCTTCGACGGCCAGCCGGGGGACGCCACGGGGGAGGACCTGGCGCCGGTAGTCGTCCGGCTGCACGGCGAACAGCTCCCACGATGGGAACGACACCACCCGGGCGCGCACGCCGGTGGAGGCGAGACGGTCGGCGGCGGCCAGACAGACGTGGACCTCGCTGCCGGTGCCGATGAGCACCACCTGCGGGGATCCACCGGTGGGGTCGCGCAGGACGTAGGCACCGCGGGACACCCCCCCTTCGGCGAGCCCGGCCGTCTCGGTCAGTACCGGGATCTCCTGGCGGGTCAGGATGAGGGCGGTGGGGCCGTCACTGTTGACGGCGATGCGCCAGGCTTGGGCGGTCTCGTTGGCATCGGCCGGACGGATGACCCGGAGGTTGGGCATGGCCCTCACCGCGGCGAGCTGCTCGACCGGCTGGTGGGTCGGGCCGTCCTGCCCCAGCCCGACCGAGTCATGGGTCCACGAGTAGACGACGTGGACATCGGAGAGGGCGGCCACCCGGACCGCGCCCCGCATGTAGTCGCTGAAGACGAAGAACGTGCCGCCGATGGGTAGGACGCCGCGGTGGGCGGCCATCCCGGTCATGACCCCGCCCATGCCGTGCTCGCGGATGCCGAAGTGGACCAGATCACCGCCGGGCTCCTCGGCCGATTGGGCCACGGCGTCGGCCATGGCCATCCCGGTGTTCCCGGTCAGGTCGGCACTCCCGGGAAAGACCCCCGGGATGCTGTCGCCCGTGGTATCGAGGCAGGCCTTGATGGCCTTGCGGGTGGCCATGGGCCCGTCCACCGGTGCGAACGTGGGCAGCTTCGAGTCCCATCCGGGCATCCCGTGCCCGCCCTGGGCCGCCTCCCACCGGGCCTTGTCGCCGGTCCAGGCGTCGAAGCGCCGGGTCCACTCGGCCCTCCACGCCTGCCCCCGGGGGATGCACCGGCGGTACAGGTCGACGACTTCGGCCGGCACCCAGAACGACTGGTCCTCGGGCAGGCCGAGGATCCCCTTGGTCAGGCGGATCTCCTCTTCGGGGAACGGGTCTCCGTGGGCCTTGGCCGTGTCGGTCAGGTGAGGCGATGGGTAGCCGATGTGGCTGCGCAGGATGATGAGGGACGGACGGTCGTCGTCTGCTTTGGCCCGGAGCAGGGCCGCCTCGAGGGCATCGACGTCGTTGGCCACCTCGCCGATGTCGTCCACCCCCCACCCGTAGGCGTCAAAGCGCTCGCCCACCTTGTCCGAGTAGGCCAGCTCGGTGGGCCCGTCGATGGTGATGTGGTTGTTGTCGTAGACATAGACGAGGCGTCCCAGCCGCAGGTGGCCGGCCAGCGAGGCTGCTTCATGGGAGATGCCCTCTTCGAAGCACCCGTCGCCCGCGATCACGAAGGTGTGGTGGTCGCAGACCTCGGGGGAGAAGTTCGTGCGCAGCCACCGTTCGGCGATCCCCATGCCCACCCCGTTGGCCACGCCCTGGCCGAGCGGGCCGGTGGTCACCTCGACGCCGGGGGCGTGATTGAGCTCCGGGTGCCCCGGGGTGCGACTGCCCCATTGGCGGAACCCGCGCAGGTCGTCGAGGGTCAGGCCGTAGCCCGTGAGGTAGAGCATCGAGTAGAGCAGGATCGAGGCGTGCCCGTTGGAGAGGACGAATCGGTCGCGATCGGGCCAGCCCGGCTCGGATGGGTCGTGCCGCATCACCCGCGTGAACAGCACGTGGGCCAGGGGAGCCAGGGCCATGGCGGTGCCCGAGTGGCCCGAGTTGGCGGCCCGGGGAGCGTCCATGGCCAGACCCCGGATGACGTTGATCCCGAGCTGTTCGAGATCGCCGTCGACATCCGAGTCCGAAGTCTGCAGCAGGCGTTCAGTCATTGATGGCCACCCTATAGGCCGACTGCGCCGTGGTGACAGTGGGTCGTGTCGCAGACCCGCCACTCACCGCTGGCGGAACAGCGACGTCGACGCGGTGAATCCGTGCACGAAGTTGTGCCCGCCGATCGGACCGAACTCGCCGGCTGCGAAGAACCCGCCCAGGGGGACGGGCCCGACCGAGCGCTCGAGCACCCGGGCGTCGTGATGGGCGTCGTCGAACAGGCGGGTTCCACGGCCGTTGCAGGTGAACATGAGGGCCGAATCCGCCTGCCTGTCGCCCAGGACCTGCCCCAGCTCGAGGTGGGCGGTGCGGGCATCCCGGCGATGGAAGCGGACCGTGCTGCCCAGGGGAACCCGGTCGTCCACCGCCACCGCCCCGGTCGAGCGATCGACGCCCACCACGTTGCGGATCAGGTAGTCCCCGGGTCCGGGGTCTTCGAGGTGCTCGTCGATGAGACGTCCGATGAAGAGGCCGTTGGACTGGATCCCCGCCACCTCCAACGGATCGAGTCCGGACTTGATCTGGTCGACCATGCACTCCATGGCGGGCACCCCGGCCACCTCGTAGATCACGTTGCGGTCCGAGCGGGTCACGGTGAGGGCGTTGCCGTAGGCCCGGCAGCCCTGGGAGACCGCGGCCTCGACGGCGACGCCGGATCCGAGGAGCACGCCGGTGGCGCCCGAGGAGACGACCCGATCCCCGGTGACCAGGCGGCTGCCGCCCGGCCCGCGCCCCCCGGACACATTCCCGCCGATGACCGGCAGCCCGGGTTGGGTCTCGTCGATCCAGGTCAGGAACTCGCCGGCCGGAAAGGTGAAGGGATCGGCCAGCAGCACCAACGCGCTCGCTTCGAACCCGATGTCCCGGGGCCAGCCGGCGAAATGCCACGAATCGTCAGCCAGGCGGGTGGCGGTGAGGGCCAGCGGGAGGAGAGGGCCGACCCGGCCCGCCCACAGGGAGAGGGCCGGGGTCTCCTCGACCCCCCGTCCCGTCCCGAGCACCGACTCCGCTGCGCACCCGGCAACCGCCAGGGGATGCAGCACCGACGACACCGTATGCACGATGTCCTCGAGGGCTCCGGCGTGGGGTCGGGTGGCGAACACCATCACCAGGTCCGGGCGATCGCCGAGGGCCTCGAGCACCGCCCCGGTCACCTCTCCGGTGGCCAGGGAGGCAACCGGGTGCTCGGACAGCGCACTGGCGAACGGCACCACTCCTCAGTCGTCCGCCGGCGCGAATCGGATGTCCAGTGACCGCAGATAGGTGTGTAGGCCGGCGTCCTGGACGGGCACCAGATAGGCCGGCCGGCCGGACTCGTTGTGATGGCTGTGCCAGAGGCCGGGCGGCGTGACGAAGGCCCCCCCGGCCGACCAGTCCACCCGCAGCGGATCGAGGATGGCTCCGTCGGCCCCCAGCCGGGCGCCGATCAACGAGTAGCAACCCGGTGCGCACTCGGTGATGAGGTCCAGGGCCACACTCTGATGGCGGTGGGGCCGCTGGAACCGCCCGGCCGGAAGGACGCCGAGCATGGCCCACAACGTGTGGGTGACCGTGCGCGTCTGCGGCCAGGCGGTGTTGCCGAGCAGGATGCTCACCCGGCTGCGCTCCGAGGCCTCGGGTTGGCGCTCCACCTCGGCCAGTCGCTCTGAGGCCTCCGCGGCGTCGAAGCGGGTGGGCTCGAAGCGGCCCTCCGATGGGGTCACGCCGAGGTGCTGGAGCAGTGGGGCGTCGGTCACCCGGTAGAGCAGCGCACCGGCCGGTCCGCCGCTGTGCACGGAGGTGCATCCGGCGGGCAGGGCGAGGAAATCACCGCGGCCCCATTGGATGCGGCCCGAGGTGACCCGGATGGAGGGCAGGGACCGTTCGAAGTCACTGCGGCCGCCGCCGCCCATGCAGTAGTAGAGCTCGCTGGTGGAGTCGGGCCCGGTGGTCACCTGGTCACCGGGGTTGATGACCACGAACGAGGCCAGGAGGGCCGGGCTGGTCGCCGGGTAGGGGACCCCGAGCTCGGCGGAGAGATCGAGGGGGACGATGCGCGACGGCCCGCCGGCATGGAGCTCGGCCGGGAAGTGGCGAACCGGAACCCGGGTGATCAAGCCGGCCCCGATGGGGTCGGCCGCGGCGGAGTACTCGTAGAAGACGGCATCCCCCGTCCAGTCCTCCGTCGCCTCGCCCGCCAGGACCACGGGGCCGTGGCCGCCCGTCGTTGATTGCGTCATTCCCCCAGTATCGACGAGCGGCGGGGAGGTAGCGTCACATGGTGCCTGATGTGCGGATCCAAGTGCCTCCCAATTGTGAGCTGACCCTGGGAATGACCTGTGTCGACAAGTCCGAACCGGGGCGGACGACCTGGCGGATGCGAGCCGACGAGCGGTTCGCCAACCCCGCTGGCATCGTCCAGGGGGGGTTCATCGGCGCCATGGCCGACTCCGCCATGGGGTCGGCCACCGTCACCTACGCCCGGGCTTCGGGGCGTCGGGTGTTCTCGTCCAACGTCGAGATGAAGACCAGCTTTCTCGCCCCAGTACAGGTGGGGTCCATGCTCGAGTGCACTGCCTCGGTCGTCTCCGGCGGTGCCCGGGTGGCCTTCGTCGAGGCCGAGGTCATCGACGACCGGGGTACCACCGTGGCCCGGGCCAGCTCGACCTATCTGTTCACCACCAGGGACTGAGCATGGGATCCGGGCCCACGGTTTAGCCGAGGGCCGTCACACGCTGCCTATAGTTGTGGCCAGCACCGAGCAGGTGGTGGAGAGGCAGGCAGGTGGCCGTGTCTTCCAGTGAGCCCGAGGAGGATCGTGGCCCGAGGTCGAAGCGGCACCGGCAAAGGATTGGGTCGTCTCCGATCCACCGGCACCGAAACGCTCCAGTTGGTCATCGACTACGTCAAGCAGGAGACCCTCGACCCCCTCAAGGGGCTCGGACGCTTCATGGTGTTCGGCGTGGCGGGGTCGGTGGCCATGGCCATCGGCCTGGTCATCCTGGCCGTGGCCTTCCTGCGCTTCCTTCAGGCCGAGACCGGGACCACCTTCGCCGGCAACTGGTCGTGGGCGCCGTATTTGATCTGCACGGTGGTCGTGGTGGCGGTCGCCGCCCTCGCCGTCAGAGCAGTGAGTCGGGGCCAGCGCCGGACCTCCACCGACCCCAAAAAGGAGACCCCATGAGCTCGGCAACCGAACCGATCACCCGTGACCAGATCGAGGCCAAGTTCCGCGAGCTGACCGGGGAGGTCAGCGACGAGGTCGAGTCGACCAAGTCCCAAGTGGTCACGGTGGGCCTGGCCGTCGGCGTGCTCCTGATCGCCGCGGTATTCCTCATCGGTCGTCGGAACGGCCGGCGGCGGTCGGCCGTCGTCGAGGTGCGGCGGGTCTGAGCTGTGGACACCCTCTTGCGCTATTTCCAGGTCAAGGCGTTCGGGCGTGGCTTGCAGGGCTACCACACCGCCTGGCTGGTGGTCGGGGCCGCGGTGTGGATGATCATTCGGGCCCGCAATCAGGAGCATGTGATCTACCGCACCAAGCTCAAGCCCGGTGAACGGCTGCTCGTCGAGACCTCCAAGGCTGCACCGAACAAGTCCTCCGGCCGCTGAGCGCCGTGGGGCCGCAGGGGGATAGGGGCATCCTCAACGACGGCGATCGGGTGCTGCTGATCGACCCCAAGGATCGCCGGTACCTGATCGGGCTGCGGGCCGGAGCCCGGTTCCACACCCACATGGGCATCGTGAGCCACGACGACCTGATCGGGGCCCCCGAGGGGTCGACGGTCCTCGGCAGCACCGGGCGCCGATTCAGGGTGGTGCGGCCCACCCTTTCGGACATGGTCCTGAAGATGCCTCGGGGTGCCCAGGTCATCTATCCGAAGGATCTGGGAGCCATCCTCATCGAAGCGGACATTGCCCCCGGCCTGAAGGCACTCGAGGCGGGGGTCGGATCCGGGGCGCTGTCGATGGCCCTCCTCCGGGCCGGCGCCGAGGTCGTCGGCTACGAGCTGCGTGAGGACTTCGCCGACCGGGCCCGCGGCAACGTCGAGGCCATGTTGGGCGGAGAAGCCCCCTACCGGGTCGAGCTGCGAGACGTCTATGAGGGCATCGACGAACGGGGCCTCGACCGGATCCTGCTCGATCTGCCCGAGCCGTGGCGGGTTCTGCCTCACGCCGAGCAGGCGCTGCGGCCCGGTGGAATCCTCTGCGCCTACCTTCCCTCGATCAACCAGACCTCCCAGCTACGCGAGGCCATGGAGCGCAGTGGGTTCGGGATGGCCTCCACCTTGGAGGTACTGCATCGAACGTGGCACATCGAGGCCCGCTCGGTCCGTCCGGACCACCGGATGGTGGGGCACACCGGCTTCCTCACCACGGCCAGGCTGCTGGTTCCCTTCGAGGGGGAGGTCCGTGGCGTCGACCGGGCTGATTGGGGGGCCGACCAGACCCAGGCCGACTCGGCGCCCTGACCCGATCACGCCCTGGCCTGATCGGAGGCCCGGGAGCAGCTCAGCTCTGCTCGATGAAGATGCACTCGCCCGGACACTCCTCGGCGGCTTCGACCACCGCATCTTCGAGGTCGTCGGGCACGGCGGCCATGCCGGCAGAGCCCCCGGGTTCGTTCTTGACGTCGGCACCGTCCTTCACGTAGGCGAGGCCGTCGTCGAGCAAGGTGAACACGGCGGGCGCGATCTCCTCGCAGAGGCCGTCTCCCGTGCAGAGATCCTGGTCGATCCAGACCTTCATCAGTTCCGTCTCTCCTACGCTTCTCGCGGGGCACCGTGAGCGTGCTCGACCGGGTCGGCCGTCCCGGCTGTCCATCCGTTGAGGCACACCCATGGCCGACGTCGCACCAGGGGACCCGTGCCCTGGTGACAATGCTACCCGGAACTGTACCCATGTTGGCTGACGGTCCGTCAGTTCGGCGCCCGAATAGGGTGCGAATGACGCTTGAAACGGTGGATCGCCGGTGTAGGGTCGCCAAAGGTGGGCAATGCGAACGAGGTGATTCCAACGGTTGATTCCGATGACGTGCGAGACGGTCGTCCAGCGGCGAATTCCCCGGATGACGATGACCTCGATGCGTTGAGGCTGCGAGCCCGGGAAGCCGAGGAGGAGGTCACCCTCCTTCGTCGGCGACTCCAGGAGAGTCCCCGGCGCGTGCAGACCCTCGAGGAGAAGCTGCTGGAGACGAAGGGTCAGCTGGCCCAGGCCATCTCCCAGAACGAGAAGCTCACCTTCACACTGCAGACGGCCAAGGAGCACGTGGCCAACCTGCGGGAAGAAGTGGAGAAGCTGACCCAGCCGCCCGCGGCCTACGGGACGTTCCTCGGGACCAACGAGGACGGGAGCGTCGACGTCTTCTCCGGCGGTCGCAAGATGCGGGTGTCCCTCCATCCCGACATCGAGGTCGACGATCTGCAGCGCGGCAACGAGGTCGTGCTCAACGAGTCCCTCAATGTGATCCTGGCCCGCGAGGGCGAGGGCTCCGGAGAGGTGGTCGTGCTCAAGGAGATCCTCGAGGACGGCACGCGGGCCCTGGTCTTCGGCCGGGCCGACGAGGAGCGGGTGGCCGAGCTCTCCGACGCGCTGATCGGGGTCAAGCTGCGCGCCGGCGACACCGTGCTCATGGAGTCCCGCACCGGCCTGCTCATCGAGAAGCTGGCCCGACCGGAGGTGGAGGAGCTGGTCCTCGAGGAGGTCCCCGATGTGACCTACGCCGACGTGGGCGGCCTGGATGATCAGATCGAGGCGATCACCGACGCCGTCGAGCTCCCCTACCTGTACCGGGAGCTCTACGCCGAGCACAAGCTTCCCGCCCCCAAGGGAATCCTGCTCTACGGCCCTCCGGGGTGCGGGAAGACGCTGATCGCCAAGGCGGTGGCCAACTCGCTGGCCAAGAAGGTCGCCGAGGTCACAGGGAACACCAACGCCCGCAGCTACTTCCTCAACATCAAGGGCCCCGAGCTCCTCAACAAGTACGTGGGTGAGACGGAGCGGCAGATCCGTCTGGTCTTCCAGAGGGCCCGGGAGAAGTCAGAAGAGGGCGTTCCGGTCATCGTCTTCTTCGACGAGATGGATTCGCTGTTCCGCACCCGAGGGACCGGGATCAGTTCCGACATGGAGTCGACCATCGTGCCGCAGTTGCTGGCCGAGATCGACGGGGTCGAGACGCTCAAGGATGTGATCGTGATCGGGGCCTCCAACCGCGAGGACCTCATTGACCCGGCCATCCTGCGCCCCGGAAGGCTCGACGTGAAGATCCGCATCGAACGTCCGAACGAGGTGGCGGCGGCTCAGATCTTCTCCCGCTATCTGACCCCTGATCTTCCCCTCGACGCCGACGAGGTCCGGACCCTGGGCGGGGGAGACCCGGCCAAGGCCACCCAGGCCATGATCGAGGCGACGGTGGCCGAGATGTACCGGAGCGACGAGGAGAACCGGTTCCTCGAGGTGACCTATCAGAACGGCGACAAGGAGGTCCTCTACTACCGGGACTTCTCCTCGGGAGCGATGATCGAGAACATCGTCCGGCGGGCCAAGAAACTGGCGATCAAGCGGACCATCGCCAACAAGACGCGGGGTATCCGCTCGGACGACCTGTTCGAGTCGATCCGTCAGGAGTACAAGGAGAATGAGGATCTTCCCAACACCACCAATCCCGACGACTGGGCCAAGATCTCCGGCAAGAAGGGTGAGCGGATCGTGTACATCCGCACCCTCATCAGCGACCAGGACGAGACCAAGGGCGGCCGCTCCATCGAGCGTGTGGGTACCGGTCAGTATCTCTGAGACCGGGCCGGGATAGGGTCGCTCGTGGCCATTCCCAAGGTCTGTGGCATCGAGACCGAGTACGGCATCCAGGTGCTGCACGGCGACCCCAACCCGATCGCCGCCTCGTCGGTTCTGATCAACGCCTATGCCCACGACGTGGCGCGCCAGCAGACGGGCTGGGACTTCGAGGACGAAGCCCCTGGGAACGACGCCCGGGGGTTCGCCCGGGAGGGGTCCATGCCACCGCAGGTCGAGACCCATCTCGTCAACACCGTGCTCACCAACGGTGCCCGCTACTACGTGGACCACGCCCACCCCGAATTCTCCACCCCCGAGTGCCGTGACGCGCTCGAATGCGTCCGCTACGACCGCGCCGGCGAGTTGATCCTGACCCGGTCGATGGAGGCCGCTGACCTCGCCGTCCACGACGGGTCACAGCTGGTCGTCTACAAGAACAATTCGGACGGCAAGGGGAACTCCTACGGGGCCCACGAGAACTACCTGATGGACCGGGCGGCACCGTTCTCCCGCATCGTGGCCGGGGTGACCCCCCACTTCGTCACCCGCCAGATCTTTGCCGGGGCCGGAAAGGTCGGTGCCGAGACCGCCGTGCACGACGGGACGCACGTCGACTTCCAGCTGTCCCAGCGGGCGGAGTTCTTCGAGGAGCAGGTTGGCCTCGAGACCACGCTGAAGCGCCCCATCGTGAACACGCGTGACGAGCCCCATGCCGATCCCCACCGCTATCGCCGGCTGCACGTCATCGTGGGCGACGCCAACCTGGCCGAGGTGGCCACCCTCTTGAAGGTGGGAACCACCTCGCTGGTGCTGGCCATGATCGAGGACGACATTTCGGGCAGCCGGAGCCTGGCCCTCGCCGATCCGGTCACCGCCATGCACGACGTGGCGCTGGATCGCAACTTCACCAAGCCCCTGCCGATGGAGGACGGGTCGACGGCCACCGCGCTGGCGGTCCAGTGGGAGCTCTTCTCCCTGGCCCGCAAGTACGCCGACGACCGTGGTCTCGACTGCATGGGTGACGAGGCCGTGGGCGAAGAGGTGCTCAAGCGCTGGGAATCGGTGCTCCACGGACTCGAGACCGATCCCATGTCGCTCTCCCGTCAGCTCGACTGGGTAGCCAAGCTGCAGCTGATCGAGGCGTTCCGGGAACGTCACGGGTTGGACTGGGACGACCAGCGGCTGGCCGCGGTGGACCTGCAGTACCACGATCTGCGACCGTCACGATCGCTGTTCGCCCGCCTGGACACCGAGCGACTGGTCACCGAGGAGTCGGTGGTGACGGCCGTCACCGAGCCTCCTCGGGGGACCCGCGCCTGGTTCCGGGGTCAGTGCCTCAAACGGTGGCCGGCGGCGGTGGTCACCGCCAACTGGGATTCGCTGGTGTTCGACCTCGGCACCGACCCCTTGCGCCGCGTCCCTATGATGGACCCCTTGAAGGGCACGGCCGAACACGTGGAGGAGTTGCTGCAGGCGTGCGCGAGTCCGTCCGAGCTGTTGGATCGATTGAGCAGCTAGGGAGAGTAGGGGATGGTTGAACGAGATGGCTGAACGGGAACAGAAGAAGAAGACCACGACCGAACGGGCCGACGACGTCGTGGAGGACGTCCCGGCCACATCCGCCACCGGCGAGAAGTTGAAGGCTGAGCTCGACGACCTGCTTGACGAGATCGACGAGGTCCTCGAGGACAACGCCGAGGAATTCGTCCGGAACTACGTGCAGAAGGGCGGCGAGTAGCCCAGGTGACGCTGCCGCTCTTCTCGACAACTGAAGACCCGGGTCCCGACTTTGCCGGTCTGATCCGGCGGCTGCGGTTACCGGTCCACCCGATGATGGCCACCTCGGGGTCGGCGCTGTCGTCGGGGGGCGCGACCACCAACGAATTCCGCCACGGGACGACGGTGGTGGCGCTGCGATTCGCCGACGGCATCGTGATGGCCGGCGACCGCCGGGCCACGGAGGGCAACGCCATCGCCCACCGGGCCATGGAGAAGGTCTTTCCGGCCGACCGCTATTCGGCCGTGGCCATCGCCGGGGCCGCCGGCCCGGCCGTCGAGATGGTCCGGCTCTTCCAGACCCAGCTCGAGCACTACGAGAAGGTCGAGGGCGTGGTGCTGAGCCTCGAGGGCAAGGCCAATCAGCTGAGCCAGATGGTGCGGGAGCATCTGCCCATGGCCATGCAGGGACTGGCGGTGGTGCCCCTGTTCGCCGGCTACGACCTGGCCCGCCAGACCGGTCGCATCTTCACCTACGACGTGACCGGCGGCCACTACGAGGAGACCGAGCACAACGCCACCGGATCGGGCGGACGCGACGCCCGCACCACCATCAAGCTCGGCTACCGGATCGGCATGGAGCGCGACGACGCCGTGGAGCTGGCCGTCGAGGCCCTCTACGAGGCGGCCGACGAGGATTCGGCCACCGGCGGGCCCGATCTCATCCGGGGTATCTATCCCTTGGTGGCCACGGTCACCGCCGAGGGATTCGCTTCAGTGACCGAAGAAGAGGTTTCCGAGCGCTTCGCCGCTCTCATCGAGCGTCGACGGGCCGAGGGTCGCCAGCCATGACCATGCCGTACTACGTGGCCCCCGAGCAGGTGATGAAGGATCGGGCCGAGTACGCCCAGAAGGGCATCGCCCGCGGCCGCTCCCTGATCGCCACGACCTACGAGGCGGGCATCGCCATCGTGGCCGACAACCCGTCGCGCTCGCTCCACAAGATCAGTGAGATCTATGACCGGATCGCCTTCGCCGGCGTGGGGAAGTACAACGAGTTCGACCAGCTGCGAGTGTCGGGCATCCGCCATGCCGACACCAAGGGGTATGCCTACAGCCGAGAGGACGTGGATGCCCGTTCGCTGGCCAACCTCTACGCCCAGTACCTCGGACAGGTCTTCACCCACGAGATGAAACCGCTCGAGGTGGAGATCCTCGTGGCCGAGCTGGGCACGGGACTGCACCCGCCACAGCTGTACCACATCGCCTACGAAGGGACCATCACGGACGAGGACCGCTACGCTGTGCTGGGCGGGGAGACCGAGGCGACCGCCGAGCGCCTCGAGGAGCAGTGGACCAGTGGATGGCCCCTCAGCGATGCGCTGCAGGCCGCGGTCAGCGCGCTGGCCGGCCCCGACCGAACGCTGGTGGGGTCCGACCTCGAAGTTGCCGTCCTGGCCCAGGGGAACGGCCGCCGGGCATTCCGGCGGCTCGTGGATGCCGAGCTGGAGGCCCTGCTGGGCTGACCGATTTCCCCGCCCGCTGGCGTTGTCGGATGCCGATTCGTTGTCGAGGGCCGTCCTCACGGTACCGTGAGGGAGATGGACAAGCGTATCTACGGCTTGGAGAACGAGTACGGGGTGACGTGCACGCTGCGCGGGCAGCGGCGGCTGAGTCCCGACGAGGTGGCCCGCTACCTGTTCCGTCGAGTGGTGAGCTGGGGACGTTCGTCCAATGTGTTCCTCGAGAACGGAGCCCGTCTCTACCTCGATGTCGGCAGCCATCCCGAATACGCCACCCCCGAGTGCGATGACATCGCCGAGCTGGTGGTCCACGACAAGGCAGGGGAGTGGATCCTGTCCTCACTGGTCGAGGGGGCCGAGGCCCGCCTGAGGGAGGAGGGCATCCGCGGCGACATCTACCTGTTCAAGAACAACACCGATTCGGCCGGGAACTCCTATGGATGCCACGAGAACTATCTGACCAGTCGGCGTGACGATTTCGCTCACTACACCGAGGTGCTGATCCCGTTTCTGGTCAGCAGGCAGGTCTACGCCGGAGCGGGCAAGGTGCTCCAGACCGCTCGCGGCGCGGTGTTCTGCCTGAGCCA